>CALMIS010000335.1 GCA_937864185.1 uncultured Chloroflexota bacterium | reverse complement strand
CAACCGGCCGGTAATGCCCGCCAGTTGGATCGAGAGGCTCTCCAGGCGGCCCAGCGACCCTTCCGGTTTGGTCAACTGTGATTGGCGACTTTGGGCCGCGGCCATCGCTGCCTGATCAAGCGGCTGGATCGCCGCCAGGGTTTGATTTAACATGAAGTCCTCCGGTTTAAATTTAGCTTGGGTTCCTACCGGCCAGCGCGTGGCAGGCCCTGACAAAATTGGTGGCAATCCGCGGGTCGTGAGCGAAGTGAAGGTGAACGTAGGAGGCGATCAGGTTGCCCTCGGCATAGCCGTCCTGACGAGGCGCCTCGCTGCCGCGACGGGGTTGGATCAGCCAGGCCGGCGAGTCGGCGGTGGTGTCCCACCGGCTCCAGTGAAACTCGTGCCCGCGGGTGGTGTGCCCCTTGGGCAGCAAAAAGTTACCGGTGAGCGACTCGACCAGGCGATAGCCCAGACTGCTCAGGCGCGGCTGCATCCGGGTCAGACCGGGCACCAGGCCGACCATCTCGTGGCGCTGCCCTTCCAGGTCGATGATGGCCTCGGTCAGGTACATGAGGCCGCCGCACTCGGCATAGATCGGCCAGCCGGCCGCGTGGGCCCGGCGGATCGAGTCCCGGAGCGAGGAGTTGGCGGCCAACTGGGCTGCATGCATCTCGGGGAAGCCGCCGCCCAGGTAGAGGCCGTTAAGACCCGGCGGGAGGCCGGTTTCGCGGAGCGGGCTGAAGAAGACGATGTCAGCTCCGGCCTGGCGCAGCAAGTCAAGATTATCTTCGTAGTAAAAGCTGAAAGCGGCGTCTCGCGCCACACCGATTTTGGGCCGGTTGGGATCGGGGCGCGGGTCACTGAAGAGTGGTTCGGTAGAAACTTCCGCAGCCGGCGTGCCGGCTTGGGCCGCGAGCGCGATGATTTGATCGAGGTCGAAGTAGGTTTCGATCAGATCGGCAGTGCGGGCGATGAAGTCGCTGAGTTCGCCGCGTTCGTCGGTGGGAACGAGGCCAAGGTGGCGTTCGGGAATATGCAGCCCGGCGTTTTTGGGCAGCCAGCCGACGACCGGCCGGTGGGTGGCTTGTTCCACCGCGAGTTTTACGCCTTGATAATGGCCCTCGGAGCCGCAGCGGTTGAGAATAAAGCCGGCCAGGGGAAGCGCCGGATCGAAATGAGCGTAGCCGGCGGCAAGCGCACCGGCCGAACGGGCCATCTTGCCCACATCGAGCACCAACAGCACCGGCGCGCCGACCAGTTTGGCGATTTCGGCGCTGCTGCCTTCCTCATGCTCGTAGCTGAAGCCGTCGAAGAGGCCCATCACCCCTTCGATCAAGGCCAGATCGGCGCCGCGGGCGGCTTGAGTAAAGAGGGCTACGGCCCGCTGAGGTGGGACCATCCAGGTGTCGATGTTGCGGCAGGGCCGGCCGGCGGCCAGGGTGTGGTAGGTCGGATCGATGTAGTCCGGCCCGGCTTTGAAAGGGTGTACCCGCAGCCCTCGGCGGCGTAGGGCGGCGATGAGACCCATCGTCAGCGTCGTTTTGCCGACACCAGAGTTGGTGCCGGCGATGAGGAGGCGTTTAGGCGTCATTCATCGCCAGCTTGTAGCATTCGTTTTTAGGCGAGAATTCACCAAAGTAGAGAAAAATGATGACTTCCTGCTGCGGATCATAGCTGCGGCAGACCTGTTCCATCTCGCTGTCTTGCCATTCGCCGCTCTGGCCGGCGGATAGATAATAGAAGCGCACCACCTGCTCGCTCATGCGCCGCAGATCAATGACGACCACGCCGCGGCCTTTGTTTTCGAACCCCTCCCGGCCCACCCGAAACATCTGGGCTTTGACCTGGGGGTCGTTGAGATACTCTTCAAGATAGTCTTCAATCCCAAGCGGTTTATCGACGAGTCTGCGCGCCATCTGCCATACCTGTCTCATGATTACGGGGGTAATCCCCTGACGCGGCCAAGCCGCAGCCAAAAAAGATTCAACGCAAAGGCGCTAAGACGCAAAGTTTTCTATTTTTTCCCTTGCGTCTTTGAACCTTTGCGCCTTTGCGTTTAAATTCCTTGCTCATTGGGCCAGAATCTGATGGCGTAACCATCAGGTACCCGTAACGATCAATTACTTTGTCAATTTTTGTAGTGCCGCCACCAGCCGCTCATTTTGTTCGGGTAGTTGGCCGGCAATCCGGACGTGATCCGGCAGGCCAAAGGAGGTGCCATCTCGAACCAGCAGGCCGTGGGCCAGCAGAGCACGCCGGAACTGCGTGGCCTGGCCGACCTGAACTAAGGCAAAGGTCGTTTGGGTCGGCAAAACGGTGTAACCTATTGTAGACAACTTCTGCCACAGCGCCAAAGCGTGCTGCTGCAATTGAGCCAGATTCTGGCGTTGGCGGGCGCGGACATCGGGCTGCAAGGCGGCCACCCCGGCGACTTGAGCCAGGCTGTTGACACTCCAGGCCGGCTGGATCGCGCGCAGGAGCCGGATGATCTCCGGGGCGGCAACGGCATAACCCAGGCGCAAGCCGGCCAGGCCGTGCTCTTTGGTCAGCGAGCGGAGGATGACGGATTGGGGTTGGGGGTTGGGGGGCGGGTGGGTTGGAGGTATTTTTTGATAAATTTTTCGGGGGGGTTTAGGGGGTCGACGTCCTTCTCCCGGGATTGGGCCGCTAATGATCCCGCCACAAAAATACCGGTGATGAG
>CALMIS010000334.1 GCA_937864185.1 uncultured Chloroflexota bacterium | reverse complement strand
ATGGCCCAATTCCGTCAGGTTCGCGACCAGATTGAGCAGAAGATAAAAGCGTTTCTTATGGAGCAGGGCATCGAGGTTGCCCAAAACTGACCGTGGCGGGGTTTGGATTTTTTCCCAATTAAAACGACGGAGGTCAAATATGGGGACTCGGGTCGGCATTAACGGCTTTGGGTGATTGGTTACGGGCTTGTTCAAGGCGCGGCGCCGGGCCTATTCAAGCGCGGCAGCAAAGTTCCGGCCGGAGCCACATCTCAGTTCTGGACTTTTGTTTTGATCCTGGTAACGAGCGTTATCGTCATTTTGGTCGGCGTGGATTGGCAAGTAACGCTTGTCTTAGTCATTGGTTTGGCGATCTTTGGTTTTGTTTTTGCGGTGAATTCTTCGGGGTACAGCTTCTTGATCTTGGCCTACATCGATAGCGACAAAGTCGCTCTAAATGTTGGGTTTTACTATATGGCCAACGCCGGAGGACGTTTGCTGAGCACCATTGCTTCTGGTCTGCTTTACCAATGGACCGGTTTGGCGGGAACCTTGTGGGGCTCGGTCATCTTTCTGGGCTTAGCCTGGGCCATCTCATTGAGGCTGCCGCGAGGTGATACACCACCGGTGTCGAATTTCAACCAACCAACACCAAACGATAGTATCGCTCCCCGGCACAAGGGTGGCAGAGGGTAGCCCTTCGCGGCGCACCTCTCGCTCATTGATAATTTCTTGCTAGCCAGACGGTTAGAGGGAAGTTAGCCCTCTAACCGGTTCTATGCTTAAGTGCATGCTCGCTAAGTCAGCGACTCGGCAATCCAGTTTTTGATCTCGCTGACCGCTGGGACGCGTCCGGAGCTGACCAGCTTGTCATTGATGACTAGACCAGGCGTGAACATTAGGCCGTAGTCAATATATTTGTTGTGGTCGGTTACTTTTTCGATAGTGGCCCCCTCAACCGCGGGGTTTTCGGCGGCCACTGCTTCCAGCGCATCGGCGGTTTTACGAGCCAGGGTTTCGCAGTTGCGGCAGCCGGGGCCTAAGACTTTTATCGTTAACATTTTGTTCTCCTGTTTTGTGAAAGTTTAGCTTTGGTAAATTTTTTCCACGGTCCACGTCTAAATCCATGAACCGGTTTGTTCCATAAGATTAGGCCTTAGGCCAAACAAATGACCTGTCACCCCTTACCCAAAGCCGGTTTGGCCTGGGGACAACCACTAGATCAGGGGTACAGGGTCAGCCGGGCGGAGAAGCGCGGGTCTGACCAGACTTAGTCGTCATCGGGCCAGATCCCTAGCTCACTAGCGCGCCATATAGCATCCCGGTGAAGGTGGCCATCCCAATCACCAACGAGACGAACACGATGGTTTTGGTCGTACCTAACACGCTCCGAATGACTAACATATTGGGCAGGCTGAGCGCCGGACCGGCTAACAGCAGCGCCAAGGCCGGCCCCTGGCCCATACCGCTGCCCAGCAGTCCCTGCAAAATGGGCACCTCGGTCAGGGTAGCAAAGTACATAAAGGCGCCCACAAACGAGGCCATGAAATTGGACAACAGCGAGTTACCGCCCACCGCCCAGGCCACCCACTCCGAGGGAATCAACCCTTCGTGGCCGGGCCGGCCCAGCAGAAAGCCGGAGACCAGCACCCCCCAAAACAGGAGGGGCATAATCTGTTTAGCAAAGCCCCAGCTTTGCTGCCACCATTCGGCCAACTCTTCGCTATCCTCATCCGTGGCCGGCTGATTGATGAGCAAGGCCAGCGCCACTACGCCGACAACAAACGGCACGGTCGGCTGGCCGGCGAAGAAGATGGCGGCAATTACCACCGCCGCGCCGGCTACCAGCATCTGGCCCCAATGAACGCCAAACCAGCGCGCCAAAATTAGAGCCAACGCCAACCCAAAGCCGGCAACGACCAGCCAGCGGCTGTCGTAAATAGCAGCCCACAGCGCGCCGCTGTCTGCCTGTGGTTTGCCCCAGTTGGCAAAGACCAGAATACCGACCATCGCCCCAAAGTAAACCGCCGTCTGCCACAGCGGGCGCTTGACCTGCGGCTCCGGCAACATCATCTGCGCCTTGCTTTTCTCCTGTTCTTCTTTGCGAAAGATCAGGTGCATCAGCCCTCCAATGACCACGCTAAAGCCAACCGCGCCCACGGCCCGGGCAATCCCCAACTGCGGCCCCAGCACGCTGGCGGTCAAAATAATGGCCAGCATATTGATGGCCGGGCCACTATACAAAAAGGCGATGGCCGGCCCCAACCCAGCCCCCATCCGGTAGATGCCAGAAAACAGCGGCAAAATGGTACAGGAGCAGACCGCCAAAATGGTGCCAGACGTGGCGGCAACCCCATAGGCCAGCGCTTTGGGCGCGTTGGCCCCCAAATATTTCATCACCGAAGCCTGGCTAACAAACGAGGCAATGCCGCCGGCAATGAAGAAGGCTGGCACCAGGCACAAGACCACGTGCTCCTGGGCGTACCAGGTGGCCAAATAAATCGACTCCAGCACCGCGCCCTGGAAACGAGCGCTGTCTACCGGCAAATAGTAGACCACCAAGAATCCCCCCACTAGAATGGCCAGCCATTTCCACTCCCAGCGAGATAGGGTCTTTTGTAAAGTGCCGGTCAGGGTCCGCCAGGAGGTGGAAAAGCTTGACCCGGCTGCCGGGGTTGAGGTCGTTGTATGAACTGCTTTCATAGGTATGCCTCCAAATCATAAAGTTAGGTAGAGTTGAGGGGTGACCGCTGCCTCGCCTTCAGGACCGCACAAACAGCGCGGCTGAATGCGAGCCGGGTCGAGAAAATTGTTGAACCAGCGACGCCACTGCTCAACAGCGGCTTGATCAACGGCATAGTAAATCCACCGGCCATCGACCGCATCACGCCGGCTGGTGATGAGGCCGGCTTTTTTCAAGACCCCCAGATGATGGGAGAGCAGGTTGGGCGGAAGCCCTAGCCGGTCATTCAGCTCGCCGTTGCAAGATACGCCCTGCATCAGCGTATCCAAAATGCGTAACCGGTTGGGGTCGGCCAAGGCTTTAAAGACTAAAGCTGTTTTATCCAGAGTTTTTTCGTCCATAGGGTTGTTCCTTGGTTTATTTCAGCGGTCATTGAAGTATTTGGGTAAAATAAAAGCCGACCTTGTTTGTGCCGGAAACTACTTCAATATTTATTGAAATACCATATGTGAATAATAGCACAAAAGCGGTCAGTATGTCAAGGGGCAGGATAACAAACTGAAATCGCACCATAAGAGTTAAGCTCCTAACGGGTCAGGGAGACCATAATGGTGTCTCACCTCAGGTGGGTTAACCCGCCAACAAATTTCAGGTTGACAACCTAGAATAATCAACAACACCTTCTGGCCGAACTCTCACACCGGCCGGACCGAACGTTGACGGCTGTCCTGAGCGTGGCCGTGGGCGTGGCCCTGTTTATCAGCTTGCAGGTCTATGCCGCTGGCTATCGTCAGGCAGCCCGGGCGCTCAAACGGACCGACCCGGCTCATTTCACCTCGTCTCGCAAAAAGGTGAGCACCCGGTCGGCGATTTCGTCCCTGATCCGCCGAAACTCCGCCATAATTTCTGCCTCGGTGCCGGTGGCCTCGGCCGGGTCGTCAAAACCGATGTGAGTCCGGGTCCCGGCTTGCTCTAACCAGACCGGGCAATCCTCCTTGGCCGAGTCGCAAACGGTGATAATGTAATCGAAATACCGGCCGCGGAACTGCTCCAGATTTTTTGACTCGTTGTGGCTAAGGTCAATCCCAAACTCGGCCATCGCAGCGATGGCTTTGGGATGGACATAGCCGCTGGGCCTGGTGCCGGCCGAGAAGGCCTCAAACTCCGGCCCCAAGCGAGCGTTGATCAAGCCTTCAGCCATCTGGCTGCGGCAGGAATTGCCCGTACATAAAATGAGTACCTTTTTAGTCATTGTTCACTCCCTGGCAGCTTCATAAAGATGTCAACAGAAAAACTTAACCATTTAGATCGACCAGACTATATGCGGCTTTTTGCATTGAGTCAAGAACTGGTTCTTCTGTAATTTGACAGATGGATAACCCTCCCTAAAATCGTAATGCAGAAGTTTGAATGTAGAGAAATCTCCGTTGAGCGACTACAAAGCCCTCGCTGCCAAAATCAAACTCCTGGCCCACCCGGAACGGCTCAAAATCCTGGATGTGCTGCGCCGCGAGGCGGAGTGCGTCTGCCATCTGGAAGCGCTGCTGGACAAACCGCAACCGTATGTCTCGCAGCAACTGCGGGTGCTGCGCGAAGCGGGCGTGATTGAAGACGAAAAAGTGGGTTTGAATGTTTACTACCGGTTGGTGGACAACCAGGTGGCTCATTGGCTGGCGGAGATGTTGGGGCCGGTGGCGGGCGAACATCCGGACCTGCTGCCGCTAAAGCAACTGATCTCGTGCGAGTATCCCAACAAGGAATCAGTCTAGAGGGACACCGCTCTAAAGACGTCAATGAGTATCTGGCTAATTCCAGCTTCAACTATTTTATTACCGTCTGCGGCCACTCGGTTATCGGCTTGACCTGCCAACGCGGGATCTCATCGGTTTGGTGGGAGATTTGTCTATCCGGCCAAAGGGACGTACAGTAGCGGGTACGTTTCTCTTACGAGCGCGCCAGCCCACGGCCACGGACAACTCCATGGGGTCGCGGGCTGGTTTTGTCCAAAAATATTTCGCCATAAAAAACAAGAGGAAAAATGGAAGATATTCTAACGTGGGCCCACACGGTCCTCACCACCACCCCAACCCGCTGGACTGAACTGGCCGGCAAGGTCCCGGCCGAACTCTTGACCCGCCCGCCGGCCCCCGGAGAGTGGTCGGCCCAGGCTTGTTTGCAGCATCTGGTCGATACCGAACGCTGGGTCTTTCCGGCTCGGATCGAAGCGATGCTGGCCGGTCGAGATTTTGCGGCCTTTGATCCGGACAGTCAGGGCACAAAGGCCGAGGAAGCCCCAGCGGCCGAGCAGTTAGCGAACGAATTCGCCCGGCTGCGGGCGGACAACTTGCGCCTGCTGCAAACAGTCACTCCGGCGGATCTCAAGCGCCAGGCGCGGCACCAAGAATTGGGGCTGGTGACGCTGGCGGAGCTGCTGCACCACTGGGCCGGGCACGACTTGATGCATACGGTTCAAGCCGAGCGCGCCCTGCTGCAGCCGTTCATTCAGGGCTGCGGTCCCTGGCAAGCTTATTTCAGCGACCATACGGCCTGACCATCTTGACGCTGCGATGCGGAGCCGGGCGGCCAGGTCTTCTCAAACAGGTGCACCGCCCGGGCCATCGGCAGTGCCGAGCAGCAAATTCTAGGCAGGCTGGCGCGCCTGGTCCAGTGACCATCTCCCTCCCCCTCATTTCATTCTATTTTGTTCAAGTATCTTTGCCGGTTATTCCCAAAGCCCCAAGCATCTCGGATTGTTCATCTAAGGCTATATCGAGACCGCACTCAGGACAGCGATATACCATTTGCTTTTTGTCAATCCGATCAAGCCGGAGGGGAATTTTTCTACAATCAGAACAAACTAATAGTGAGGAAGTCTCTGGCTCAAGTCCATAAATCTTTCTTAGTTGCCCCCGGAGTATTTCTCTCAAATCAACCAATGATTTATACCGCCATTTACTTTGCCTATAACGAAGAACTCCAGATGACAAGGCTATCAGCACAGAGATCAGGATCAGAATAAGACTTATCGCCGCAAAAAATGTAGCTACGTACCGTGCAACTGGGTCCCCCGTTATTAAAGCGTACAGCATCATCGCCACAGGGCCAATGACTAACCCGACGATTAGCCATTGAAAAGAAACCTTAAATGGAAGCATTGATCTGAATTTTTCAATTTTATGCAATAACTGTAAATGCTTTTCGTTTAGTTTTGCAACTTCTTGGTTAAACTGCCAGACCCTTAGGTTTTCCGTACGGATCTCCTCACTGGACCGGAACGACGAAAGAAACCTTTCCAGAACTTGAACGTCATTTTCAATTTTTTTGGTGTCATCCATAATCTATATATCCTGCAACTTATTCTAAAATAGCTATTTGCAGATGTGGCTGTCATAGGCAGATGCGGCGACAGCGCCTAGATCGAAGTGGAGATACTTGTAAGCACAAACTTTGTGAAGTAAGTTATTGCTTGGTATACCGATGTTGTCAAACTGGATAGCACTACGGTGGTAGGTCTTAGAGAATTTGCGGCCTACGGGAGTGACGGGGATGATGGCGTGGTGATTAAAGTGGTTGGTTAAAAAGGCGGGAAGGCGACAAGATTAACATTGTCAAGCCTCCCCCTTAACGAGCTCAGGCGAAAGTCAGGCTGATCCCGGCCGGACAGGGCTGCACCCGATCGCCAAAGGCGGTGACCAGCGCGACATA
>CALMIS010000333.1 GCA_937864185.1 uncultured Chloroflexota bacterium | reverse complement strand
CTCGTTTTTTGGATTTCATGTCTTTCATGTATCTCACAGACTTCACCGGGACAATATTGTGCTTTTTCCCTATAAACCCGGGCATAAATTTTGCATCCGATGCAAATGCCAAATGCGGCTTCAAAGAATAGAAAGATAAGACAAGTATGACAGAGGAGGGTTGTGATCAGGTTGTCAAAGTTTAATATCCCAATCAGAACAAACATGGTGGCAGACATGGTTACGCCGATCATCCAAGCAAACTTTTTTTGCGGCGCGCCAACATATTCTGGAACCTGATTCCGAACGATCATCCGCCCAACGATCAATGTAGGCGAAAACCTGGGATTAACAAAAACGCGGATCACAAAATCCGAAAGAAAGATCACAATGGCGTATTTGAGTACCAGATAATTATTTTGAAAAATAACGACCATGATGGAGGTGTACATCATCAAAAACAGGATACCTGCGGCTGCCCTTAATTCGCGTTCATTTAGAACAGGGATGTTATATCCTTCCACATTTTCGCCGAACTGGAATATTTTGTTCATTTTTGCCTCTCGAGATTGTTAACATTTTGAAAGGGCGATGTCAGCACTATCCACGAATGAGTCGTAGTCCGGTGACAACGAGCCAGACGAGCCACGTAGCTAGGCCCAGAATCCCGATGAACAACAGTGGCGACCCATTCGCGATGGCGAGGTTTCCGGCCCCGGCCAAGATGGGCAAGCTGCCGCCCGCCACGCCTAACAGCCGCTGCCACGGTCGCGTCAAACCGCTGGCGTGAGTGGCCAACGCCGCGCCGATGAAGGTCGCCCCGAGCGCGGGCAACCCGAGCGCGAAGGCCGCGGCATGGAGCTGCCACATCAGCTCGAAGGCGGGGGTCGGCTCGGACAGTCCATCCGCGGCGAGCACGACCGCGATGTGCGTGGCAATGGTGAGGGCGAATAACGCCGAGAGCGTGGCTCCGGCTGCTACCGCGAGCCGCGACCAGTCCGCCCCTGCGCCGCCACGGCGCTGCACGAGCCCGTGCAGCGCCGTGACGAATAACAAGAGCAGCAACATGTTCACGGCCTCCAGACCCGAAGTGACGGCCAAGGCGCCCTGGTTCTCGGCGTGGTAGGTGAGGACCACACCAAGAGGATCGCTGTAGTCAGGCGATCCAGTGACCGCAAACACCGCGTTCTGAACAATCATTGACGCGACGTAGGAGAGCGCGACGACGCCGACGATTCGCGTCGTGGACACCCGGTTCCCCACAGCCATCGCTGGTGTTGCTGCTTCGCTCATTTTGACACTTATGTCTTCAAACGCATTTTGTGGTACTTTTTCTGAGTTCATATTCATACTCCTTTTTTGAACGATATGAATGAGTTTCGTAGTTTACGAAAATACATCCTGAAAGGTGCAAAACCTAACTATAAGTAGACGGACATCTGTTTTTGTCATTTCGCAGCCGCAGGCGGAGAAATCCCTGCAGCGTTGGCAAAAATCCAAGCCGTTGGGCAAATTAAGCTGATTGCAGCTTGATTTTTTACCCGTGGACAAGGTTATCCTTGATGGTTTTAGGGACTTCTCCGCTTCGCTGCGAAGTGACATGCTCCTAAATTAAAAGTGTCCGGTAGTGAATTTCTGTTGAGGCCACTTCCATGCATACCAGATAACGAGTACAAGAAGAACGACTTGTACAACAGCGCCAAACACCATGTGCACCCAAGCCTCTCCTGCCAAATTGAACAATATAAAAGGAATATAAACCACAGCCACGATTATGTTTGTCCAACGATTTGCTTTATCCGGCAGGGCAGCAGAAAGGGAAATCATAAGAGCTGGAATTGTTATCGTAGCCAGTCCTGCCAATAGAGAGACTTGTGTAATGTCAAATACAAACATTTTTCCTGCCAGAATTTCTTCTATTTTGCCCGGCATATATAAGTGGAAATAATCTAAATAGATGACGAAAAACATTAAACTCGCCCACAGTGCTACAAGCTTCAGTTTTACATTGAGCTTGATGTCTTCCAACGCCTTTTGTGGTACTCGTTCTGAGTTCATATTCATACTCCTTTTTTGAACGATATGAATGAGTTTCGTAGTTTACGAAAATACATCCTGAAAGTTACAAAACCTAAGTGGTAGCTTTGGCAATGACAGGGCCTGCTCTGACAGCGTCGCCTGATTGCCAAAATTGCTTTACAAGGGACAGCATAAACCAAATCGAGGTTGCGGGATAGACACTTTGGTGTTGTTTGGGGCGGATAAAAGTATTGTTTTGGGGATCGTGTGAGGCTAATTTGAGCCGGGCAGCAGGCCAAGTTGGCGGGCGCGGGCCACCGCTTCGGTGCGGCGGTTGACTTCCAATTTGTCAAAGATGCGGCGGTTGTGGCCTTTGACGGTGTTGAGCGAGAGGAACAGTTGGGCGGCAATCTGGTCGTTCGAGTTGCCCGCCGCAATAAGTTGGAGAACTTCCAATTCGCGGGGGGTGAGCGGTTCGATCAAAGGTTGGGATTGCGGAGCAGGCGCGGGCAGGTCGGTGAGTTGGGCCAGCAACTGCTCGACGCGCTTATCTTGCCAGCCGTGGGCAAGCAGTTGTTGGTGGGTGCTGGTCAGGGGAGCCAGAGCTTCTTCGGGGCGATGTTGGGCCAGCAAAATGTGGCTGAGCAAAACAGCCGCCTCCGCAAAACGAGGATGCTCAAGTTGCCTGGTCAACTCCAGCGCGGTTTTGGCGTGGGTTTCGGCCGGTTCTAACGCGCCTTGTTCAAAGGCAATGGTTGCCAGCCCCAAATGGGCTGCCCCGGCAATGGGCAGCGGCGGCTCACCCGCCAGGGCAATCGCTTGGCGGTACGTTTCAATTGCCGCCGGATAGTGGTTTTCCCGTCTCTGAATCTCGGCCAGCCCCAGCAAAGCCAGCACCTGGATGAGCCGATGCCCAATGGCTTGGCCGGCTTTGATGGCCGCGCGGAACGTTTCTTTGGCCTGGTCAAGGTGGCCGCGCCGCAACTGCGACACCCCCAGCGACCAGGTGACCGCGGTGCGGACGGTCACATTTTGAGGCGAGGCCAGCCGCAGGGCGCGTTCAGATTCGGCGGCCATCGTCTCCACATCATCGGCGGTAAAGGCCACACTGGCCCGAATAGAGGCCACGTGCGCCAGCCAATCGTCCCGTTCCGGGCCGGGGGGCAGGCTGTCCAGTGCGGCTTCGGCCACATCTGTCAGGCGCAACACATCCTCGACCACCCCCCCAAAAAGCAGGGCCGAGGCATAGATGACCCACAAGGTAGGATGGGCGTTCATCGTGTCGGCGGGCAGCGATTTTAGCCAACGCAGGGCCGGTTGAACGCCGCCCCGCAAATGCAGCGGCATGCCATTGCCGCCACCGCCTTCCAGCAAAACGACTGCTTGGGCCACATCCTCCGCCTGCACCGCATGCTCAAACGCTTCCAGCTCAAAGCCGTGAGCCAGATACCAATCGCCGGCGCGCCGGTGCAACGCGGCCCGTTCCTGTTGATCGCTGAGCTGCTTTTGCAAAAACTCGGCAAAGAGATGATGGTAGCGAAACCATTCCTCTTCTGTATCCAGCGGCACGATAAATAAATTATTTTGCTCAAGATAGCGCAACGTTTCGGCACTGTGGCTCATGCCCGTTACCGCGTCGCACAGAGCGGGACACATCCGCCCTAAAATGGAGGTTTGTACCAAAAATTGTCGGATGGGTGGGGGGTGATGGTGTAACACTTCTTCAATCAGGTAATCAAAAATGAAGCGATGGCTGCCCGAAAAAGCGGTGATAAATTGAGCCGGATCGCTCCGTTTTTGCAGTGAAAGCGCGGCCAAATGCAGCCCGGCAATCCAGCCTTCGGTGCGGGTGTGGAGCGCGGCCAGTGAATCGGCTGAAAGCGTTAGCTCCATCTGCTCGTTCAAATAGGTTGCCACCTCTTCCGGCAAAAAGCGCAAATCCGCCGCCCGCAGCTCATTCAATTGCCCCCGCCCCCGCCAGCGGGCCAGCGGTAACGAGGGGTCTTCGCGCGTAATCACAATCAAATGCAACTGCGGCGGCAGATGATCCAGAAAAAAGGTCAGGGCTTCATCAATCGCCGGGTTTTCGATGCGTTGATAATCATCCAGCACCAACACTAGGGGCTGGGCAAGCTCGGCCAATTGATTGAGTAAAGCCGTCAGCAGGGCCGGGGCGGGCGGTGGTTGGGGCGAGGCCAAGCCCTGCAGCACGCCCTGTCCCACTTGGGGCGCGACGGTTTGCAGGGTTGCTACAACGTAGGTCAGAAAGCGGTTCAGGTCGCTGTCCTGCGCATCCAGCGACAGCCAGGCCGTTTGGCGGTCTTGGTGAGTCAACCAATCCGTGACCGCCGTGGTCTTGCCAAAACCGGCCGCCGCCGAAACCAGGGTCAGCTTGCCGTCAACGCCCGCCTCAAGCCGGCGCAACAACCTGGCTCGGCTGACTGTTTGCCGGCGCGGGGTGGGTCTATGCAATTTTGTGGTTAATATTTGGGTGAGCATGGTTGAATAATTAGTACCCCATTAAACCATAAGCAAAGGAGAAGTTCAATTTTTCTTCTGTTTTGAAGCCGGGACTGTCCTGGTTTTTGTAGTAGTTAGATACATGTTAAAATCTGTTTTTGACAATTTGTGCTGCATATTGGGCAAAACGACGATAAAACCTACTACTTTTACTTTGCTAACTCCCTGAAACCCATATTGAGCCAACGCAATATATAGGAGACCACTATGCCCCGAACCCTTCGTGCCCCGCGCGGCACGGAACTGACCTGCAAAAACTGGCAAATCGAGGCCGCCTACCGCATGCTCCAGAACAACCTGGACCCCCAGGTCGCCTTCGACCCGGATAATCTGATCGTTTACGGCGGGCGCGGTAAGGCGGCCCGCAACTGGGCTTGCCTGGAGGCCATCCTCGAGGCGCTGCGCCGGCTGGAGCCAAACGAGACCCTGTTGGTCCAGTCGGGCAAGCCGGTGGCGGTCTTCACCACCCACGAGGACGCGCCGCGGGTGCTGCTGGCCAACTCCAACATCGTGCCGGCCTGGGCCACGCAGGAAAATTTTGACGCTTGGGAGCAGGCCGGGCTGATCATGTACGGCCAGATGACGGCCGGCAGTTGGATCTACATCGGCACCCAGGGCATCCTGCAAGGGACCTATGAAACCTTCGGGGCGCTGGCTCGTCAGCACGGCTGGGGCAGTCTAAAAGGCAAGCTGGTGGTCACCGCCGGGCTCGGCGAGATGGGCGGGGCGCAGCCGCTGGCGATCACCATGAACGAAGGCGTCGGCCTGCTGGTCGAGGTCGATCGCTGGCGGGCCGAGCGGCGGCTGTCGCTGCGGCAGATCGATGCCGTGACCCACAACCTCGAAGAGGCTATGACCTGGGCCAGCGAGGCGGTCGCGGCCGGGCAGGCCAAATCGATCGGCCTGATCGGCAACGCCGCCGAGGTGCTGCCCGAACTTTACCAGCGCGGCGTCGTACCCGACGTCGTCACCGACCAGACCTCGGCCCACGACCCGCTCTACGGCTACATCCCGGCTGGCCTGACCCTCGACCAGGCCACCGCGCTGCGCCAAAGCGATCCGGCCGCGTACCAGCGCCGGGCCGCCGATTCAATGACGCGCCACGTCCAAACGATGCTCGACTGGCAGGCCAAAGGCAGCGTGGTCTTTGACTACGGCAACAACCTGCGCCAGCGCGCCTTTGACAACGGCTTGCCAGAGGCGTTCGACTATCCCGGCTTTGTGCCGGCCTACATCCGGCCGCTCTTCTGCCAGGGCAAAGGCCCGTTCCGCTGGGGAGCCCTCTCCGGCGACCCCGCCGACATTCACGCCACGGACCAGGCCATCCTGGAGCTTTTTCCGGAAGATGAGCACCTGGCCCGCTGGATTCGGCTGGCCCAAGCTCAGGTCGAGTTTCAGGGGCTGCCGGCCCGCATCTGCTGGTTGGGCTACGGCGAGCGGGCCAAGGCCGGCTTGAAGTTCAACGAACTGGTGGCCAGCGGCCGGGTCAGCGCCCCGATCGTCATTGGCCGCGACCATCTCGACAGCGGCTCGGTGGCCAGCCCCAACCGCGAAACCGAAGGCATGCGCGACGGCTCGGATGCCATCGCCGATTGGCCGCTGCTCAACGCCTTGGCCAACGTGGCCGGCGGGGCGACCTGGGTCAGTCTGCACCACGGCGGCGGGGTCGGCATCGGTTACAGTATTCACGCCGGCCAAGTCATCGTCGCCGACGGCACCGAGGCTGCCGCTCGCCGCCTGGAGCGGGTCTTAACCATCGATCCGGGCATGGGCGTCGCCCGGCACGCGGATGCCGGCTATCCCGAGGCGATCGAGTTTGCCCAGGCGCAGGGGGTCAAGATTCCGATGCTTGG
>CALMIS010000332.1 GCA_937864185.1 uncultured Chloroflexota bacterium | reverse complement strand
CCGGCCGGATGATGTTGTCGGCCAGGGTATTGTTGACCATCCTCAGCCCGGCGTCGATCGCCACCGGATCGTCTGTGGCGCAATATTTGCCCAGCAGATACTCCAGCACATAGGTCGGGACATTGGCCCCGACCTTGACCTGGCGCACCAGGTCTTTGCGCACGACCTTCCCGGCAAACACTTCGGTCACTTTGCGGTCTAAGTCTGACATGTGGTTCCTCCCTGCTGAGGCACGTGGGTTGCCACGGAGACACAGAGAACACAGAGAAATAAATAAGGGTAGGGCGTAAAACGTGAAACGTAAAAAATTACGCGTTACGTTTTACGTTTTACGAATCATCGCTGCTTATGCTCTCCGCGGGCCTCAAAATAACTATCTCTCAAAACTCCATAATATTAAACGGCACCTGCTCGACCTGCTTTAGGCTGAGGCCGGTCGAGGCGTCTAGCAGATGGATAGTGACGGTTTGGACGTCCGGAAACTCGGTGATCTGCAGGGTGACGGTGTTGCGGGCGATTTGCTGGGGGGCGCCGGGCTCGACTTCAAGCTGGACATCCTTGGTGGCTTGTTGGAAGTTGTTCGAGGCGGAGATCGGGGTTGAAATCGGCTGGTCGTTGGCCCGGACCTCGACCCGGACCAGCGGCGGCTGCACAAACAGCTCGCGGGCCTGCCCCTCGATTGTGACCGAAATAAAGGCGGTCGAGATGGATTTGCTGCCCAGCGTCAGATCCCACTCGATGGGCGAAGCTGCCGTGGGTCGTCGAGCCACGGCCGAGCGCACGGTCAAGACCGGGATGACCAGTTCCGGCAGCGACAAACCGCCGTGGAAGTACTCGGTTGCGCCGCCGGGGACTTTGAAGCAGGCCAGATTGTAGGGCGTCACCAGCTCCAGCTCTCCGCCCAGGCCAAAGGCCGACAGCGGCCGGCGCAGGGTGCCGGGCACCTCCGCCCCGCCCTGACCGATCCAGACCCGGCGCTTGAGGCTGGCCGTTTTCTGGCCGCCGGGCGGATCAATCCAGTCGCCGCTGGAGAGTTTTTCGCCGAACAGGTAGCCGTGGTCGGCGGTAATGACCACCGTGGGCAGACCCAGTCCAAAGAGGGTTTTGAGCCCGCGGCGAAGTTGGTTGAGGACATCGTCCAGCATGCGGCGAGCCATGGCCGGCGCGTTTTCACACAAGGTATCGATCTCCTCGGTGGCGGTGACCAGCACCACCTCAGCGGTCTCAATCTCCCGGCGGAGGTGGTTATCGGTTAAGGGGGCCAGTTGGTCCAATTTGGCGGTGGCCACCTTGCGCTGCGCGGCCTGACGAAAGTAGGCCAGCCGCTCCTGACGAGTCTTGAGCGTCTCGCCGCCAACCACGGCGGCCAGTTTACTGCCCCCGGCCGGGACGATCGTGAGCCCACGCTCGGCGCCGGGCAGGAGCGCGGCCATGCCGATCTCGGTTACGGTTGGCGGGGTGGCCAGGGCCATGGTCAGGTCATGCTGCCAATCCGGTTCCAGCAAGGCCAGCAGCTCGCGGGCCATCTCAAAGCGGAGGGCATCGACCAGAATGTAAGCGGCCCGGCCCAGCTTGGGCAGCGAGGCGACCGTTTCGTGGTAGAGGTCGGTTTGCAGCAGCACGGTGGGCAGCTCGAATTTGGCGGCGGCGTAGGCCTGGGTGAAGAGATTGGCCAACTGGTTGGCCACCACCGAGTAGCGCTGGCGGGCGTGGGCGACCAATTCTTGCAGGGACTGGTGCTCTTTGGGGATTAGGTCAAAGCGGTGAAAATCACGCTCCAGGTGGCGTTGGGCTGTGTCCAGCGAACACCAGGGCGAGCGGGCCAGGGCATAGTTGGCCAGCAGGGTCTCGGCGGTTAAGCTTTTGCCTTTGAGGTCTTGCTCAACTCTGGTCGCATCGACCAGCACCTGGCCGGCGGCGAGAATGACTTCCCAGCGGGTCTTGAGGTCCGGTTTCTGAGCGGCCCAGAAGCTGTCCCGCCGGGACTCGGCCAGGGCCACCAGCGCGATCGTGGCCCGTTGGAGCAGCTTGTTTTCCAGACTGGTCTGCAGGTGGCTCTCGCCCAGGGCAAAGGTCTCCGTTTGGACCAGCGCCTCCAAGGGCAGGTCCAGGGTCGCGGGGGCCAGCTCCGCCTGAATTTGGTTGGCCCACTGCACGTAACTGGCGCTGAGATCCCGGCGATTGCGCCAGGTCTGGGCCAACTGGACGGCGGCCCGGCGCGCCACCGCCTGCTCGGCGACCGGAAAGGTTTTGAGCGCCGCCGGGACGTCGTCGCCCACCGCATTAAGCAGGTCGGTTAGCAGCAGGTGGCGCGCCAGGTGGCGGCGCAGGCCGCCGGCGCCCTGGTGGGTGGGCAAGGAGACGCCCAGAGCATCGGCCAGAAAGCCGGCCAGGTTGGCGAGCGCCTGGCGCGCCTCCAGCGCCTCATCCAGTTCCGGCCGGGCCAAAAAGCCGACCACGACCTCGGCCAGGTTGCCGCTGCCAAAGATCTCGCTCAGCACCCCGGCGTCGATCTCGTCCCCTTTTTCGATTAGCTGATCGAGGCCGGCGACGGTCCACTGCCCGGCTTCGATCTCGGCCACGATTTTCTCGACCTTGGCCGGAGGAAAGGCGGTCTCCAGCGCCTGCCGGGCTACCGCCACCAAGGCCGTGTTTCGCTCCGGAGGCTGCTCGCCGGGCTTCGCCACCACCCCACCGACCTCGAATTCAATCAGGGCCTGGTAGGTGTCGGTCTGGGCCAGGGGCACGTAGATGATCAGCCGGGGCGGCTCGCTGCGTCCGGCCCAGAGCGGTTCCAGGTCAAAGCGCAGGCCGATAAAACCGCGCTCCGGTTCGTAGCGCTGGACCACCGCTTGGCCCACGGCCTCGGCCGTGAGATGACGGGCCAGTTCGAGATAGTCCTGCGCCGGGTCGTACCAAACCACGGTCCCATGGGTTTCGACTTGCCGGCGCAGGAGGTTTGTTAGGGTTTCGGTCACAGACATTCAATACTCCTCGGCAGCCACAGAGGCACAGAGGGCACAGAGTTTTTGAGAAGGATTTTCTCCGTGCTCTCTGTGTCTCTGTGGCAAATTTCTTCATTGATTTACTTTGCCCTGGTCTCGCAGTTGCCGGGCCATCGTACTCCAGGCGTACTGGCCGGCCAGTAGCTGGCGCCAGGTTTTTTCGGCTTCTTTCCAGGGGACCAACTCTCGCAGCGGGGCGAGGCTGATCAAGACGCCGTCATTTGGATCGGGCGGCAGCTTGGCCAGGGCTACGGCATCGAGCCGGTTGCGGAAGTCGGTCACTTCGTTGACCAGCTTCTGCTGCCGCTCGATCTCGCGTTCGCGTTTGCGGCGAGGGCTGCCTTCCAGCGCGGCCAACCCCTGGCGCAGTTCGGCCAGCCGGGTCTCTTCCAGCTTGACCTTGGCGTCGGCGTAATCCCGGCCGGCCACGAAGTAGCTCATCGGGGTTAAGCGGGGGTAGTAGAGCCAGAGGGCGTAGCTGCGCCGCTCGCTTTGGAGTAACCAGTAGATGGGGGCTTTGCGACGGCTTTTGGAGTAGCGCTTAATATGGAAGGCAAAGAACCCCTGGCGCGGGTCCCGGAAATAGTCGCGCAGGCTGTTGAAGCCGAGAATGGCGCAGGCCTCCGCTTCGATGGCGTCGGCCCGGGCCGGCCAGAGGCGGTCTATTACCTGGCGCACGCGGCCGACAAGGTCGCTGGGGTGGGTCGGATCGTCGACCAGGATGCCGTCCCAGGGAAGGGGGAATGGTGAATTATGAATAATGAATTGTGAATGGTGAATGGCGGCCGGTGTGTCGGAAGAGAGAGTCGGTAGATCCAGCACGTTTTGGCGGGCGCGGAGCCAGGCTTCGCTGGCGATAGAGTCCGGGGTGGCGGGCAGGCCGTCGGGACCGACGAGGGCGCCGGGGGCGCAGCGGGGCAAGGGATCGAAGGGACCTGGCAGGGCCGGCAGCAAGCTGGGATCCAGGGCCAGCCGCCCGTCCCAGCGACCAAAGGCCACGCCCACGCACCACATCAGCAGGTTCTGGACGCGGGCCGGCAGGTCGTCCGGTGGAGTGACTTCGTCGTCTTCCTCACCAGCGTCGGAGGGTTCGGAAAACGTAAAACGTAAAGCGTAACCCGATTCCTTAGCCTCATCTTCATTACGTTTTACGTCATTACGTTTTACGTCTGCACGTTCCAGATCCGCCTCATCCAATCCATACAACGCCAGCACAAGCTCATCAATCTCGGCCTGGATCGCGGCCAGCCGAGCCTGCGCGGCCTGGGCCTCCGCTGCCAGGGCCAGGCTGGCCTCCAGCAGCGAGCCCGCGCGAGGCTGCGCCAGGCCCGGTAGGCAGAAGACGTGAGTCGTTTCGTCGGTGCGGTCGAAGTCTCGGGTTAGGTTGTGGGCTTCGAGGGCTAAAGAGGCTAATAAAGCGCTTGTTTTGGCGTCGTCCATAGTTGGAATTGGGGTACGCTGGATGACGCCAACTTCGTAAGAGCCAAAAGCCATCTGCATTTCCACCAATTTCTTGAAGGCTGTTGAATTCATCAGTGCTAACAGCTTGAGTAAGTCACTAGGCTCGTCTTTTGGCACAAATACGGTTGGGCTTTTATTACTGATAATACAACCCTCAGGCATAGCCCGCAGGTTGAACCCTTTCTGAGTGCGAAGCGGCCAATTCAGACCGGGTCGAAAGAAAAATTTATAATTTGAAGGATGTTCACTCGCTCTTCCCGGTCGACCATAGAAGTCGAAATAAGTCTCACGTTCTAAATCCCAATCAACAACAAGATGAGTATCTGCATAGAAAGGCGAAAAATAGCCCCCCTTTTGATAAGGTAACCACTGTCGAGTCTTGCTACGCTCAATAGCAGATACTTCCCAAATTAACCGGACATACCGATCTTTGTTGCCAGGATGATCTCCTATTCGCGCCACTCGTTCACCGTACTCAACTTTAGGGAACTTTACAAACAACTGAAACACGTTATCGCCCACCCAATAGGCAAAGGTTGAACCTGTAATGAGCGCAAAGTTGGCTAGATCGCCTATGAACACATCGGCAGGCTGCTCGCCCCGGTTGAGGGCGGCAATTTGGTCGGCCAGAGCTTCGGCTTTGGTGTCGATGGGGGTGTGGAGTTGGCGGAAGAAGAGGGAGGGGGTATTAGGTTTCGTCATTCAAGGCCTCCAGGATGTCGCTGCGGAGATCATCAGGTAGATCGGCGAGGGCAATCTGGGGCGAGGTGCCTTCGAGAACGGCGAGTAAGCCTTGGCCGATGACCGCTTTTGAAGGATCGTCTAGCTTAGAGATTTCGAGGCAGAGTTGCCGGGCGTGTTGCTCTGCTTGCGGATGGCCTCGACGAGCCAGGCGAATCAGAATAAGCAGATCACCCAATGTTACTTCACCCTGAGCTTTAGCAACCAGCTTGTCGACCACGGTATTATGCAGTTCTTGAAGTTTTGCTTGAGCATAGGGCAGATGATGATTATCGCCTAATTTCTTAAAAATGAGCAGGCTATCAATGATCAGCACTTCCGCCTCTTGAAATTGTTCCTGCCTGGCAAGCAAGTCAGCCAATTTGAGCTGAGTCACCCCTATTTCATAACTGTCCCCAAAAGCCTTCAAGACCTCCAGACACTCGCGATAGAGTCTTTCAGCTTGACCGGTGTGGCCTTGATTGAGCAACACGTCTGCCAATCGCGCTTTAGTCAGGGCCGTAGCGCGATCGTCGCTGTGCCTCTCGAGGATCTCCAAGCTGTGCCGCAGTTGTTGCTCGGCTTCCCTAATTTCGCCGCGCAGACTCAGCAATTCCGCTAAAAAGGACTGGGCGACAGCAAATTGCTGGTTTTCCCCAAAGGCCTCGAAGTGGCTGAGGCAATCCCAACAAAGCTGCTCGGCTTCATCGTAACGTTTAAAATTATAGATCAGCAACGGGATCTGTTTTGCTTTGGTGACGGCGACAGAGCGCAAGTCGCCTAACTTTTCAAGACTATCTATGCTTCTTTCATAGAACTGCATTGCTTCTTCAGGTTTTCCTCGGAAACGAAACAAGTCAGCCAGACCGGCTTGGGTCATTGCCACTTCGCGGTCATCGCCCAAGGCCTCTTTGGTCGCTAAACTGTCTCGATATAGTGCTTCGGCTTCATCATATGCTCCTTGAACTCGAAGCAAGTCGGCTAGATCAGTTTGAATGAGGGCGACGGTACGGACGTCACCGATCTGACGTGCCTCTTGTAAACCGGTTTGGTAGAGGTCTCTAGCCTGCTCGTATTTTGATTGGGTCCGATAAAGATTGGCTAAATTCGACCGAACCAGAATCAATTGCTGTCTATCTGCC
Organism: uncultured Chloroflexota bacterium; assembly: GCA_937864185.1. Lineage (GTDB taxonomy): Bacteria > Chloroflexota > Anaerolineae > 4572-78 > J111 > JAGRBY01. The sequence continues at coordinate 3,127 of CALMIS010000332.1, read as the reverse complement.
GACTCCTTAACGATACGCTCACTATCCAGCAGCAGTGACTCAACTTTTTCATAATCTCCTTGTCTTCGGAGAAGCTCGGCCAGGAATAGTTGGGTGGCTGCCGCTGAGCCCCAATCCCCCAACTCGCCAAAACAGGTGGTACTTTGTTCGTAGAGTCTCATGGCTTCGGCATACTCTCCCCTAAGCGAGACATGGTCGGCCAGCCTGACCTGGATTACTGCCTGTCGGTGTCGCCAAGTTTCTGCATCCTCTGGAGCCGGCAGATTGCCCAAGGTCTCCATAGCAGTGTTTAGCCCTAACCGTAGCAGCCGTTCTGTTTCTTTGAAAAGGACATAGGGAAAGAGTTGAGCGATAGATATGGCGAATTTCGTCGCTAACTCCGGGTCGAGCGACCAGTTTTGCAGAACCCAGTCTGCGGCCTGTGCAAACTCTGGCCGGTGCGAGAGCATGTCTCTCCACTTTTCCACATTGTCCGGGGTATAGTTGTGCAGCCAGCTTTGCCAGTAGGCAGCGTGGGCTAGCCGGGCAGTTTTTTCCTCATCCGAACCGTCTCTGGTCAAGCGTTCGGCAGCATATTCTCGCAAGAGATCGTGCATCCACCACCTATCTTCATCAACCTCTTCCAACAGGCCGGCATTCATCAGACGATCCAACGCTTGCCGGGCCGAATTTTCATCAGGTTCTTGCCACACAGTCCGGATCGCCGGCAACTCGAACTCATTTCGGGCAAAGACACCCAGGCGTCGCAATTTGACCTGGTCCGGAGCATCCAAGTCGTCGTAGCTGGCATTGAAGGTAATCACGATGCTCAAGTCGGGACGATCAGGATCTCCTCCCTGGTCCAAGACCTGGATTCGGCGTGTTTGTAGTTCTTCTAGCAGCGTGGCGAGAGGTTGCTGACCGGTTGCAGCTCGACGACGAGCCAGGCGTTCCGCTCGACGCGCGGCTAATTTTAAGGCCAATGGGATGTGCTTCAACAGTTCACTGATTACACTGGCGGTCTCCGGTTCCGCCGCTACCGCTTCCGGGATGAGATTAGAAATCAGCACGTGAGAGTCTGTAGGAGCCAATTCGGGTAACGGCAAGGTCGGGGCTAATAAAGGCAGATCATCCCGGCGGCTGGTGACTAAAACAGCGCAAGGCGGTCGAGGGGGCAAGAGAGCCTCGAAGTCAGCCAGGTGCCTCCGGCGCACGTCATCGAGTACAACCAGCATCGATTGGTGCTGGAAGGCCGCGGCAAGCATATCAGCCCGGATTTTTGGGTCTTCACTCCTCAGCTCAACACCAAGCGCAGCAGCCATCCGGGCCTGAATGGCCTGAATGTCGTTAGCCCCACAATCGAGCCAGATCACTCGCTCTGCAAAATGAGCTGCCAATTTATGAACCGCAGCGATGGCTAGCTCCGTTTTGCCCATCCCACCAATACCTCGAATGGCCGCAATAGCCGCTGTGTTTTCGCCTTGCAGTCGCTGGCAGACCCACTCCAGTTCAGTCGCCCGGCCCACCAATTGCGCGGCCCTTGGCTCAGGAATTCGGGTACGCAGCGGGGCAGGGGGAGGAGGGGGCGCTTGATAGATGTTGCGAATTTCATTCCCGTGGACGATCTTATGCCCACCCACAAAATCACCACCGCCGGTCTCCACGCCACCTTCGATATAGCTCCCGCCTTCGGTGTTTATCTGAACATTCGAGTCGTCTTGATTGTCGCTCACAACTGTTATGCCTTAGCTAGAAAAATCAGTAATGCGTAAAACGTAAAACGTAATTATTTGGTCGCCGACCGGTCATTACGTTTTACGCTTTACGTTTTACGGCCTTCGTTTTACGTTTTACGTTTCACCCCCCCGCTTCTCCAACACATACGCCGCCGTCTCGACCATGGCCGTATCGAGCACGCCATACCCCAAGTCGGCCAGGGCGATCAGGTGGGCTTCTTTGAGCAGAATCTCCTCGCGCCACTTCTGGAAGCTGGTCAGGAAAAAGCCGGTCCGGCTGGTGATGGCGCCGAGGGTGCCGCCGGGGCGGAGCAGCTCCAGGCCGCGCTCGACGAAGGCGGCGTACAGGTCGTTTTTGGTGCGAGGGTAGGCGCGGCTCAGGTAATCCTTGCTGCCCAGGCTGGCCGCGCCAAAGGGCGGATTCATCAGCACCACGTCGAAGGGCTGCTGCAAGAGATCGATGAAGGCCATGCCCTGGAGGGCGTCGTCGGCAAAGAGGCGGCGGGTGATCTGGCGGCCATCGCCGACCCGCCGGGCGTAGGTCCGCAGGGCGGCTCGGACCCGCTCCTCGGCCTCGGCCCAAAAGGCCTCATCTTTGAGTTCGGCCGGGTTGAGTTGGAGCGGCAACTGCTGCGGCTCGGCCGGGCCAAAGAGGGGCAACTGGATACCGGCCGGCAGGTCGGGCAGCGCCTGGCGGGCATTTTTGATCGAGGCCTGGATCTCCTGCTCGATCTTGAGCAGGCTGCCGGCCTCGCCGGCCAACTCCATCTTCTGCCAGATATCGCGCAGCATCGTGCCCAGGACCACCGGTCTCAGGTCCCGGACAAACTCGCCCAGCAAGTCATACTCGCCCGGCATCGGCTCGGCGCAGACGATGTGGGGCAAGGGCGGGCGAGGTCGCTGCCGGATCTTGAGGCCCAACTCAGCATAAGTGCGCTGGGCCCGCAGCCACAGCGCCAATGAAGCGATCTGGCAAGCCCGCAGGTCGATGTCGATGCCGTGCAGGTTGTGGCTCAGAATCAGCTCAGGCACCGCCCGCCGAAACGCCTCCCGGTCGGGATAATCGGCCTGCAGCGCCGGCCCCACCTCCGGGTCATCATAGGCTTCCTGATAAATGGTCAGCAGCAGGTCAAAGCAGTAGAGCAAGAAGTGGCCGCTGCCCGCCGCCGGATCGAGGATGCGGAAGGTGCGCGGGTCGCGTTTTGCCACAGAGACACAGAGGGCACTGAGGTTTTTTTGGTTATCTCTCTGTGTACTCTGTGCTTCTGTGGCTACCTCCGGCGGTGGAACTGAAGACTGGGGTTTTGCCCCAGGTTTTGCCACAGAGACACAGAGGGCACTGAGGTTTTTTTGGTTATCTCTCTGTGTACTCTGTGCTTCTGTGGCTACCTCCGGCGGTGGAACTGAAGACT
>CALMIS010000331.1 GCA_937864185.1 uncultured Chloroflexota bacterium | reverse complement strand
GCTCAATCAGGCGGTCGATGGGTTGGCCGGTGAGGGCTTCGATTTGGGACTGCTGTTCTCCCGTTAACGGGTGGGAGAGGTTGATGAAAATCACCCTTCTTTTCCTTTCCTTGGGCCAGGTTTGCATTCCAAAATCCAGGTTTCAGCCTGTCTGGTTATCTTGATCACCTGGCATCGGGCTTGCTTACCTTCGGCAAATTGCTTGCTGGCTAGATTAGCCGGGTCAATCACGCCTCTTATTTCTTTGATTGGTCTATTTTTATACTGAACAATGACTGTTCCGTCGGACCAGATACTTTCAACTGTACCGGTAAAAATGTCGCCGACTTGAAGCGGTATTGAAGTAGCTTGGGTTGTGCTAACGTTTTGTTGTGGTGGCGAGGTGCCCGCACCCCTCTGGGGAGTGCCTACATCAGGAGCGGGTGATACGGGCGTTGTTCGCCTGAGGTTTGGAGACGTAGATGATCGATGCGGTCGCGTTCTTGTCTCGGTTGGCGAACCGGTTGTGGCCGCTCTCTCTATATCCAAGGGGTGGGGTAACACCTTCCGGTCTTTAAACTCATTCATACCCCCTCTGTCAGTTGGTATGACCATATAGCGGGTCAAATCACGGGATGGGCCTTCCCATTCCAATAGTTTAAGTAGAGTCTGTATACGCTCCAGGTCGGTAAAGCTGTTAGTCGCGGCATCAACCCCTTGCTGTTTCAAACTGGCGATGATCGCCTGTTCAAACGCTGTCTTAAAGGGTTGGGGGTTTTCCGGTTGTTCAGTCGAGCCGGTTGCCCAATTGCCTTTCTCATCAAACAGACTGCGATAACGCTCAGAGCGATCGCCGAGATGAAGTTCCGGCTTGATCGCTACTGATCCCAACCCCAGTGGCTTACCCATTCCCAACTTGTGATGATGGCCATCGGGTAAATCTAGCACCCACAGTAGTGCCCCTAATTCAGCCTGGCTCAAATTTTCAAAATGGATATTGAAACGAAAAGTTACTCCTGTCTTCACTGGCTGGATGCGAGTGTACTGACTTTTGGCCTTTCTAATTTTTTCCTGGTCGCGTTCAATTACATTGTTAGTTTGAATTTGCCCTTGGTGCCAGTAGAGTTTATGCCCTCGGATGGTAGTTTTCCCCGGATCCGAGGCGTAATGGTTCAAATTTTTCTTGTCTTGCGCTCCGGCATCTGATTGGGTCAAGTAATGTTGAAAGGTAGTTGGTTTTGGGCCAGACAGAATTTTGGGTGTAATCGGCTGCTCTTCTTGCCAAGTGCCACCGGCTGTACCGCTGACAAAGTGGGCATCTTCGAACGATACGCGTCCGGCGTAAGCAAAGGGGCGCTGATCACCATCGCCTTCGGTGTAACCAAAGATGGCCTCGGCAAAGTCGGTTAGAGATCTCAGTTTATCGGCATAAATTTCGGAAGGAATAAGATCATCAGGTTTGTGGTCGTAAGGCAAACGGAACATCATTGTGTGCCCAAAGTAAATTAAATCACCCTTATCATCTATCAGATAAAAAAGTGGATCGCCTTCTCGATTTAACTTCCGCCCAGTGGCCTCTTTGTCGTTCTGATATATTTCCCACTTTTTTTGCGAAATCGGTATTGGCCTGGCTTTAGGATTAAGTTCATAAATGGCGCAGTGCCAGTGCTTAGGATTCCTGCCACTCATATGGCCCGACTCAACCAATGTAGCCCGCACCAAATTTACGTCAACTTGACTCGTTTCGATACGCTTTGTATCTGCGAGGTCGAGGATTAAATTCTTGCCAAGACGTAGTCCTGGTCTTGGCGAAGATCGACGAGGAGCAGGCAATACGTAAACGTCGTTGTAGATTTTTTGCTTCCCTTCTCGACCAGTTATTTTGTTGGCTAGTGAGTAATCAACGTGAACAAAAGATTCACCATAGTGTTCAACAGCCGGTTGAATGGCCCATCCACCCTGATACTTCCTTAAATACCCGCCTCGCACTTGTCTGCCGGGATAATCTAAATGGACATTGTTACCGGCGGCTTTATTCCGGCCTAATAATCGCTCTCGGTATTGATCTCCTAACGAGGATGGATCGCCAACCGCCCGATAAATCAACTGTTTATCCGTTACCCATGCGACTTTGCCGTAGGCAGCAATCTCTACCAGATTGCGGGTCATACCACGCAAACTACTGCCGGGGATCACCGGCACTTCCAGCAGATTAAAGGGTTTAGCCCGTTCATTTTGCTGGGCTTCACTCAAATCTTCAAACTTTTTGTCGCCGTGCTCCCTGAAAAAGTCAGGGGTCATCATACAGCGGGTGTAGAAAGGAGTCAGTGTTTTCAGGGTACAAACCAGGTGACCGGTGTATCGTTTCGGCTCGGAGTAGTAATTATCGTGGTCTGGTACATTATCAACGGTTACCACCGCTTCGGGTAAAGGGACAAAATTGTAAGGCGCTTTAGCCTGTCTGTCAGACGGAACGCGGCGGGTATGTTCGGGTAATTTAGCGGGCATTGGTCTCTCCTTCAATGCAATCAACTTTTACTAAGCGGCTCAGGTTAATCCGGGTCTGACCTATTTCATCGGTAGTCAGGTAATGGCGCACATACAGGCGCAAGGGGCGGCGATTGTTCTCTGGATCAAAGGCCGCTGCCGGAACTGTTACGGGTGGGGTATGACGTAGCCCTTGCCCTTCGGCGACCGGCATAAAGCCATTTTGTGGAGCATAGCTCTCATCCGGCCGGTCGCCCCACAGAATTTGGGCCTCATCAAAATATGAGGTCGGGCTTAGACCTGATTGGTTTAGTAAACTTGTCAGGTCTTGATCTTGCAACAGGCGGGCTTGAAACGTAAGTTCGGCAGTGCGCCACAAGTAAAGCTCAGCTTGTGGACCGAACAGGCGCAGTTGCTGCAGGGTTTGGGCTTGGAAGGCGGGGGAAATATTCGGGTAGTATAATTGAGAGGATAGGGTAACGACCCTGTGTTCAACTTTGCCCCAAATCACCCCATCATCAGCGTGAGCCAGCAAGCCTTGCATAACCAACGCAGGATGCTGTCCTAGCCAATTATCGAGCCACTGGCGAGGATCTGCGATAAAATCAGGGGCCGGGGTAAAGGGAGTCAGGTCAAGATTAGCGGTAAATAGATGGCGGGTCATTGAGCTATCTCCTTTAGCGCATCGGCGTATTGTTGTAAGGCGCGGCGAGTGGCCGAATCTACAGCCAGAGCTTGGCCGGGCGGTTGGTTAATAGACCAGGTTTGGCCTTGGTACGTCAGGCTGGCATCGCGGCCGGCCAATCGCCCCCGGCCAATACCGGCTTCGCCGCCTAGTGGCAAATCCCCGGTCCACAAATCTTTCAACAACATCAATACCAGGCCGATTTCGGCCGGGGTTGGGGCTACCAACCGTGCCTTAATCTGTACCTGCGTCTCCGGCTGACCAAACACCGGTTGTTCGCTAAACAGTGCCCCTGGGAATGCGCCGCCGGTAAAGCGGTCAATTTTGACCCGGCTTTGCACCATATCCAGGCCCTGCTCGATAACGGTTTCATCCACGATTAAGCGGCTCGCCACCAATTCTTTTCGGTCGCTTCTTTCTATCTCACCGCCGAAAATCCTGGTGACAAAATTATCCGCTTGAGGTAACTTAAGGGTGTTAGCGATGCGGAGCGCCCGCGCCCGCAGCGCTCCGGCTAAACTGGTGCCGCTCAAAACAGGCCGGCCGTTGGAGCGAAGATGAGTCACATCGGGGTCCGCCGGATCTCCGGACTCGGAGCGAATAAGCAGCGAAGTGGTCAAGGCAAAGGAGGCTTCTAGGTCCAAATAATCACGGTGGTTAGGCGGCAGGGTAGTCTGGTGTAGCAACATTTGAATATTATCATCGCTGTCAGCATCGGCGGCGATACCTTCAACCGGACGTTCCAACCAGGCCAGCAGATCGGCCGTTTGATTCATTTCATACTTCCTTACCCGCCACTTCGTCACCCGGCACTGCCCCAGACCACGCCGCTTGCGCCTGCCCAGGCGAATCTGGCCACTTTGCAAACCGGACAGGGCTATCGCTAACGACTCTAGCAGTTCATCCCGATAACTCTTGTCTCTTTCAAATCGGCCGCCGTCTTGGCCAACCGGGATAGACAGTTCAAACCGTAACTCAAATTCTACGCCGGATGGCAAGAGTTCCATATTGTATAGGACATTTTCTTTAGCAGTGCGGGTTTTGGAGTCAATGCCTACTCCGTCTCGCAGTTCGGTGGCCGGCGCTTGTCCCAGCGCATCATCTATAACGAGCAGGCTGGCGTAGCCGGCTTTATTATGCTGTGAACCAAAAAGAAGGGCCGGACGAGAATTTTTTGTTTCCATTTGGCTGTAGCCACGTTCATATTCTTGCAGGTAATTCCGCAGCGCCCCGGCGATGGAGGCGCCGGTTAGCAGAGCTTTGCCGGCCAGGGGGTCTAACAGCAGCGGCATATCGGTCAGTTGGCTCACCTCGCCGTTGCCGAAGTGGGCCGGACTTTCTAACACCAGGCGACCGGTAATTACCCACCGTTCGCTGATACCTTCGTCTTCGTCTTTAATCCGCCAACGTCCTTCGGCCATGGCTATCTCTTCTCCTTTCGCTGCCGATCGAGCTCCCGCTTAACCACTCCTTCAATCAAACGGGCAGTGTATTCTATTTGCATGGCGACATCGAATTCGGCTTTGATTCCGCCCAATTCGCTCCCCCCTGATCCAGACAAGACTTGTTCAATCTTGGCCGGATCTTGAGCATACTCAGTTAGCCAGTGATAAAGCGATTGTTGCTCAAGTCGGCTATCATTCAACTCTTTGTAAGCCGGTTTATTTCTTATACCGTTCAGGAAACCAATAATCGGTTGTAACTGGCCTTGCTCCATCGCCCGGCGGGCAACCAGACGCACCCGCGAGAGCTGAGACTTACTGGGGGCGTCCTGAATTTTCAGCGCCGTTATTCGGGCCAATAGTTTTTGATCAAGTTTCTGACGCAGTTGGTGAGTGGAAATGCGTTGGGCCAGTTGACCGGCGGGGCTATCAGCCGTTAAAGTTGAGACGGGGAAGGTAGAGGAAGACCGTCGTATTTTTAACGCTTCAAGGTGATCGTACCGATGCCAGTTGAACGCAATCCGGCCAAACCCCTTGAGGGGGCGCTCGCCCCAACCGTTGAGCTGCCAATGAGCCAATTTGGCGGCATCCAAATCGGCGGCTTGATAGACAAAGACGCTGCCCATTTTGACGGCGGTAGCTTGCGGCAAATGCAGTCCCCACTTGCGATTAAAGCCGCCCACAATTTGCGTTTTGATGGTGGAACGGTCTCGCTGTAGCGCATTGGGCGATAGATCGAGGGCGTAGCTCAGATCGGCACTGTAGCTCCCGTTTCGGTCGCGGACCAGCGCATCGCTTAAGAGTGTGATCACTACGTAAGGATCATTTCCAGGCAGTTCATAATCTTCAGCCGGTCGGTACTCGTGCCAGGCGGTTTGCATTTGGCCCAGGGTAACCTCAATGCGGCCGTACCCCGCGCTGCGTGATTTGCCCAGGCTCAGTGGCGCGGCAGTGAACAGGGGATGTAGGAGAGAAAGGTCAATTGTGTCATCGGCCAGAATAACTCCGGCAAATTTCTCTCCTTCAGCCACGGCTTCGTATTGAAACATAGTGCTGGTGTTATCGGCGATTACCCGGCGAGTGGTTCGGGCGTTATGCATCATCACCCGTCGTTTGACCTGGAAAAATTCAACCTCTCCGTCGGCTAACGCGCAGAAATCTTTGCCCACCGGTTTACCGGCCTCTAAATCGGTTTCAGGCTCGTGGCTAAAATCTTTAATTGCCAACCGGCCGTTTTCTTTTTCATTGAACTCGGCCAGATCTTCTTTGTTGGCTTGCCAGGACAGAGGCGTTGGCAATGTACGCTGTCCCTGCCGGTCAATCGGGTAAGCGTTTAAGAAGCGCACCCGGCCCTCAAAAAAGAGACTGCGACAGGTTGGGTCCTGGGCAGCCTTGTCGCCGAGATTGCTTTGCCCAATATAACGAGCTGCCAAGGCGTTGCGCAGTACGCTGCCGGGAATGTAGCTAAATGACTCAAGCTGGTTGGCATCACCGCTACCCAGCATAATAACCAGGGTGGGTTCAAGCAAGGTTATGGTAAAAGGCAAAGCTTTCATTGGCTCACCTCGTGTTTAAATAGAGCAAACCACTCGTCGGTGATAGGGGTCCCTTGAAAATGTAAAGAGGCCTCTAGCAAGCCCGGTCCGCGATGGCGGCGGGTTCCGGCTCGGTGCAAGGCTTTAACGCAGGCGGCCAACAATCCTTTGGCCCTATCCGGGGGTGTAACTACAAAGGTAAGGGAAGCTACAAAGCTAGTTTGCCGCAAGATGAGCCGAGTGGCTCGCAGTGAGTTATCTTTGGCAACCCCGGTTTCGGGGTTTATGGCCGTTTGGCGGCGGATAGTGGTCAGACCATTAAGTACATCGGCCCGCAGTTCACCGGCTTTGGCCCGGTCGATTTCCATTTGATAAGCGATAACCTGGCGCAACTCCGCTGGGAGAACGGCATTGCCCACCCGTAGCCGGGCGTTTCCGTCAAGCGTGCTGCCTGGTTCACCGAATAGAAAACGGGCGGCCTGTTCCCACTGGGATGTTAGTTTCTGCTGCTGCTGTAAGGCAAACAAAATATCGGCGCACTCATAGACCAGTACACCTTTAAGGGCGCGACCGCGTAAGAATGGCAGGCCAAACTCATCGTGTTCTACTTCCGCGTCTACCAAGCCGGCTACACCGTCGCCCCGGCCAAAGGCGGTGTCGCGCAATAAATTTAACCGTAAAGTGTGACTCATCCAGTAACCTCCTCCAGGTCTACAAAAAAGTCAACGGCTTCAATCGCGTCAAAATAGCCGCATGTCCCACCGGTTTCGCTTTGCCAGCCAAATTCTTGAAACGACTGCTTATATTGTTCGATTTCAGGTAGTTTTCCTTTAAGATCATAAGCCAGCAAAAACAGTTTGGTTGCTTGTGGCCCGTCGCGTAGCACGTCGCGTAATTTTTTTAACTTGTTCCGTTTTTCTTTGTTCCAATTTCGTTGAAACCCGTCAGTGACATAACGAAACGTTTGCCAGGAGTGGAGTGGATCGCGCTCCGGTTCGGTCAAACGTACCGGACGGATAAATAACTGCCCGGCTTGCACCATGTAATCCCGCTGACGAATGGTAGCGAGGTCTTCCAAAATCCCGTTAACCCCAAAGTGCCAATCCAGGGCAGAAATGTCCAGGCCGGTATTACGCTTGCTTTGCCGGACATAACCCTTGGCCTTGTTACAGAGCGTCTCACTCAGGCTGTAGGCGCGGGCAAAAGGGTAGTGATTATGCACAATTGCTACCCCGGCGCAGGCGTGACTGGCCAAATTTAGATCGTCGTCGAGTCGTTGCTGTTGAAAAGCTTGTAGATACAAAGTTGCCATCGTTAAACCCAGGCGGCCATCACACACAAAGGTGGTATCGTCGCCGCCGACAACTAATGGGCGAACCGGTAAGATATACTCACCCTTATCTTCCTGAATATCAATTTCGATACCGTGGTGGCTGAGTTTTTGGGTTGGCCAGTCCACCTTGCTTATCAGTTTATCAATAACCTCTTTCAACGAGAGACTGGCCGCCCGGCGTAACGACTGGGAAAAACGGCGGAGTTGGTTAATCAAGGGCCGATTTAATGCCGCGGACGGGTGGTTTTGAGTGATCTCTTTAACCCTCCCGCCAATGCCGTTGCCATCGGCGTGAATCACAGCGATGTAACTGGCCTCATTCTTTGTCCCAATTTCATTGAAGTCTTTAATAAATCGTAAGCGCCGCTCCGGTGTAACTTCAAATTGTTTTCGGTATCTGGCCTCAGCCTTGTCTGTGTTAACCAGTTTGGCCTTTGTTTCCGCCGAAATTATCCGGCCGGGCTCATTCGGGTCCAATGCTACGGCCGGTAGGCCGGTGGACTGGCAGACAGCCGTCACCCCAACCCCCAAGAGTGGAATTGAGGGGAAATAGGCCGCCTTGCGCCGGGCCAAGGTTCTTTCCATCAAATCCTGGTAGGCCTGACTCAAGGATTGATTCCAATCAAAGGACTGGTGGGCTACCGCAATGTCTAAGCCGGGGGCTTCAAGGATGGCTTTTTGGGTCAATGCCTGGGTAAATTGTTTGGCTTGTTCCGGTTGAGTAAAAATCAGGACCGCGTTGCCGCCGCCGGCGTAAATCACTTCGACCTCCAACTGGCCGGCCTCGATAGTTTCGCCGGTGTACCAATCATCGGTCAGAGGATTGAATGGACTTTTGAAATTGTGCCGCCATTCCGTCAAGCTGTCGTATACCCACTGTTCGGTAGCCTGGGCGACAATCTCTGACGCTCCAATGTTCTCTTGCAGCTTGTTGCTGCCAAACAAATAGTGCTGGATCCCCTTAACATCTATGGCAACTAATGTATAAGTCATCGCTCACTCCGTTGACTGGCGTCTACCTGGTCAAACCAGACTTCAAGATTTTCTTTCAAGCAAGGTAGGTCGGCTCGACCAAAGACTTTGATGCGTCCCTTTGCATCGAATTCTTGGGCCATCTCTTGTTCTAACGCATCGGCATCACCATAACAGCAAACCAGGGCGGTTTTAGCTTCGTCGCCTCCCATTTGTCGGGCTCGAATATAGGCTTCAAAAAGTTTGCTTTTACATAACTTCTTGTCATCTGAGGTCGTACACGAGAAGGCGTAAAGCTGATAACTACGCGTGACTGCAACATCAAATTGAAATTCAGGGTGTTCCCTTTTGTAATCCATTCCTGGTTGGTGCAGTTTATTTTTGTTCTGACCTTCTTCTGCCATCAATGCTTGAAGCGTCCAAAGCGTGTAATCTTCCAGCCATTCTCCATCAAACCACTTGGCAAAATCTTCCATTTTTTCTTCTTTGCCTTTTGAAGGGAAGCCACATAAATCGCTGAGGTTTCCAAGGGTTAACTTTTCAACCTCTTTGAACTCGTCTTTCAAGACTTGAATCAACTCAGAAAACCGCTCTTGGCTAGGAAGTTCGGTTAACTTTAGGTTGCCCTTACTTTTCCATTTAAATCCTTTATCTACAGTTTCTTGCCATCGATGACTATCTCCATCTTTTATCCAGCTTCTGGCCTCATCAGCCCGACGCAATCCACTATTGCACCATTCACGCCATTGATCGCGACTATCATCATCTTGCTGAATTTTGACCAATACCGGCAGTACTTTCTCAAGTAAGATTTTTGTTGCAGTTTTATCCACCACTCCCTGTCGCATCCTGACTAGCTTAGGAAGCTTTTTGGGCGGCTTTTCCAAAGCAATCCTATGTAAATCGATGATATCTTCAACCGTAATTTCGAACTCAGCCGCAGTCCAAATATCTTGTTGCCCATGCTGCCCCACAATCACCATGCTTAAAGTCCGAGCGTCAAGGTAACTGCACACCACCGGACGACCACTTTGACGGGCTGCTTCGTAGGCATGCACCGACATCACTTTGGTGCCGCCGGTGTAATGAAGACCAACTGTTTGGCCGGCGGGGATTTCATCAACTAACAGGGTTTGAACTTTCTGATAAATTTTTTGAGGGTTAGATTCATCCTTCCCCAAATCACGCAAGTTGCAGCGTGGGCAGCGTTGCAGGCCAAATTTGTCTGATAGCTTCTCGGCATAATCTTTGGTGGCAGTGGAGTGAACCAGGTAAATCTGGCCTGTTGGGCACAGTAGTTTACCGGCCACATAATTTGGTAGCGGGTTTGAGCCCACCAGTAAAACCAAATGTTGGGTTTGAGAAGCATTTGGGATAGCACTACTATTGGTCATGTTGGCCTCCTTGTTTCTTCTCCCCGTCCCAACTTCCCCACGTCATGCAGCAACCCCGCCAGGGCCGCCTTGAAAACCGTAACATTCATCGTCACTGCTCCTTTCGCTCTACCGC
>CALMIS010000330.1 GCA_937864185.1 uncultured Chloroflexota bacterium | reverse complement strand
TTGAGCGACAAGCGCTGAAAGCTTAACGTTTCACCGCATGTTTTGAGCGACAAGCGCTGAAAGCTTAACGTTTCACCGCATGTTTTGAGCGACAAGCCTTGAAAGCTTAACGTTTCACCGCATGTTTTGAGCGCCAAGCCTTGAAAGCTTAACGTTTCACCGCATGTTTTGAGCGCCAGGGGCTGAAATTTGTGGGGCAAACTGATGTTTTGAGGCCACTGCTTCGATGCAACGAGGCTAAACGCCTCCAAGCTAGCGCGGTTCGTTAAGACAATTCTTTAGCCCGGATGGTGGTGTCACTGCCCCGTGATTAAAGAAGCTAATAGCAAAAGCCGCCGAGTCCGACTGACGCTACTCGGCGGCTTTCAAAAGGGGTGCAGAGTTTAGCCTATCACACCGTGGATGGGCTAAAGTCTACGCTCACAGTCAAGGCCAAAACCATGTTCTTGGCTAAGCCTAAGATTTTGGCCTGCGGTTTTAGTCAGGGTCGTTGATCTTCATGATCGTAAAAACGGCGCCTTGCGGATCTCCTACCACGGCGAAGCGTCCAACCGGTATATCGGTGGGCGGGACGTGGACTTGCCCGCCAAGGGCTGTGACCTTTTCGGCGCTGGCATCGCAGTCCGCCACGGCAAAGTAAACCATCCAATGGGGTGGCATGTCGCCCCACTCCTCCGTCATGGCCAGCATGCCGGCATTCATCCGGCCATTGTTAAGAAAGGTGGTGTAAGTCATCGTTGGCATCTCTTGGACTTGGGTGTTCCAGCCAAAGAGCTGAGTATAGAAGGCCTTGGCCTTTTCCGTGTCCCGGGTAGCCAGTTCATTCCAAGAGAGCGTGCCCGGCTCATTGACAATGCGGGCCCCAATGTGGCGCTTGGGCTCCCACAAGGATAAGATGCCGCCGGTGGGATCCTGGATGACGGCCATCCGGCCCTCTTCCATGACATCAAAAGCGTCAACCATTACCGTGCCGCCTAAAGCCTTGGCCCGGGCCGCGCTCTCGGCGGCGTTGGCCACGCTGACATACGAAATCCAGTGCGGCGGCACACCCTGCGCTTGTTGCTCGGGGTCCATCTGGAATAGAGCGGCCACATTCTTGCCCTCAAGATTCATCGTGGTGTAGACCATATCCGGGCCAACCGGCAGATCGACCGCTTCCCAGCCGAATAGCTGAGTGTAGAACGCTTTGGCCCCGGCGGGATCCGGAGTGGTCAAATCGGTCCAGCAAAATGTTCCCGGTGAGTAAGAATCAAAGTGGGTCATCGTTAACTCTCCTATTTTTGTTACGAATTTATTTGTCCGACATTGTGTCGGGATTGAACTTGGAAAGGTTGAGACTAACTGGAGGTTTGAATTAGTTAGCGTTGATGGCTAAGCGATGCTGTTGGCAGGATTATTATAGAACAATTGTTCGATTCTGTCAAGCCGTTTGTGATTAGTGACCACCTGAATATAAAGGAGCCGTTACCGGGCGCATTCTGAATTTCCTTTTCTAACAGGTTTCTAGGGGTATTCTTATCCGTTTACTACCGTTTTTGGCTAAAGTTTAACGGCGATGCTCTTTAACGCTTTGAGAGGCCGGTGGCGTTTTCAAAACTTCATCAGTCTCAGACCCGAATCGAACAGGATAATGCCTATTCAACTGCGCTCCGGCTGGTTTCAACTGATGGTGCTGGCTGTGACCTTGTTCATGTGCGCGGCCATCCCAATTGATATGCCACGGGCCACTCTTTTCACCTCGCCTCCGGCAACGCCTACCCCCGCTGCCACCTTACCCTTTACGCTAACGCTGGTCTTGCCGAACACTACCCCGGGGCTCGCTTGTGACCAACCTGATCTTGAGTACCTGCGCCACATCTCCGCCAGCGGCAGCTACACCGAAACTGAAAGCCTGGCCTCGACGCCGATGGTTTGCCAGATCAAACGAGACTCCTGCGCCTACAATCGGTTATTTGAGCTAGAAGATCCAAGCCTGGTATTTAATCGTGAGGAAAAAGAGGCCGGCTTTGGCGCAGAAGACTCGCTCATCCACCCGTTGATGGAAGGTCCGCTCCGGCGCCTGACTCAGCTAGTCCAGGCGGAATGGGGGGGGCAGTACCAACTCCGGCTAACAGAGGCTTACGACTCGTTGTTAGAGCACGATCCGCCGGAAACCGAGCCGGCGCTGCGTTACTCGCTGCACTATGAGGGCCGGGCCGTCGATCTAACCCTGTGGCCCATCGAGCGAGAGCTTTACGGCCGGCTATGCGCCCTGGCTCACTGCGCCGGTTTTGACTATGTTGAAAACGAAGTCTCTCACTGCCACGCTTCAATCAAGGCGGAGAGTTTATGTGAGCAGTGCGATCCGGTCACGCCGGTCGCCACGCCCCTCATCGAGGCTGGCTCTCTACACCCTGGTTCTAAACACAGACCTGTGTCGCTGCCTGAATAATCGCCTGATTGACTTCCACTTTGTTTAAGAAACAATCTCTAAGATCAAGATCGCTGATGGCTTCAGCCCGCTGGTCGAGTAAGTGCCGGGCTTCAAGGAGAATGGAGCGGGCCGCCTCGAGATCGCCCAGAGCGGTTAAGACTTGATAGCTGGACCAATAGATGATCCAGGGATCCCAAAATTTCTGAGCTTTCCCCGTCCGGATCCAGTTGACCACGGACGTAATCAGGAGCCGCATCGCCTCGCGATCACCTTCAGCCAGGGCAATGCGGGCCAACCCGCACTGATCAAAGATAGCCAGGGTGGTGGCCCCGATTTCGGTATGAATGTAGTGAGCCGCGCCGTAACTCTCAGCCGCTAAGTCGTACTGACCAAGCCGTTCATAGTTAAGCGCCAAGCCGCTGAGGGCGTAAGCTTCATTCTCCCGGTCGTTAACGTCGTAAGAGATGTCGAGGGCTTGCCGGCAGTAGTCTAAACCGGCCTCCGCTTGGGCCTGGTCGTAAGCCAGCCAGCCCAGATGGCTTAAAGCCGTGGCTTCACCGTAGCGATTGCCCATCCGGCGCCGGATTTCCAGTTTAGCCCGGTAACTTTCAGCGGCCCGCTCATAATCACCCAGACGCTGATGGACCCAACCCTGAATCATCTGGCTGGTAGCCTGACCGTCGAGATTGTTGGTCTCCTGCGTTAGTTGCTGAGTGGCCTGAATATAGTGCAAGGCCAGATCGTACTGGCCCAGCCGGTAACTGGCTTTACTCAGATGGAAAAGACTGGTCACGTGCCCGTCCGGATCGCTCCCCCCCTTAAGCGCCTCCAAAGCTTCCAAGGCCCAACGCTGGACCTGAAAATAATCGAAGCGACGCCAGGCGGCTAACGCCAGCGAATTGAGGCTTTGGGCCTCAAGTTGAGCGTTACCCGAGCGACGCGCCTGACGCAGCCCCACCTCGGCCGCTTCGGCCGCGGCTTGATACTGGCTCACCTTATCGAAATAGGCAGCCCGGCGATTGTGAGTGGTGGCCAACAGCGCAGAATCTTCGATCAGTTGGGCCAAGGTTTGCATTTGAGTCAGGATATGGGCTTGCCGTTCGCGTTGGCCCAGCCGATCTAGAATGATCTCCAGACTGGCCAGAATCTCCCAGCGAGCCGGGTAATCCTTCAGTTCCAGTAAGGTCAGGGCTCGCTCATTGAGCGCTTTGGCTTCTTCGTTGGCGTAAGTTTGGCCGGCGTTGGCGGCAGCTTGTTTGAGGTACTTCACCGCGCGGGGTTTGTCGCCGCTCTGCTCAAAATGGTAGGCCAGGAACAGCGCAATGTCGACTTCAGAGTAAGCCGGCAGATCAGCCAAAAGCGCCTCCAAGGCATCGCCGACCGCTTGATGCAGTTCACGCCGGTCGCTAAAGAGCAGACTATGGTAGACCGACTCTTGGGTGAAGACATGCTTGAAGGCGTATTCCAACTCCGGCTCATGCTTGAAGACCGTGATGAGGTCAAGATGCTCTAAATTTATTAGGTTTTCGGTTAAGTTCGACATCGATGATAAGATCCTTGTCAGTGCAGTCACTAATCCGACTTGGGGGCTAGACTTTCCAGCACCTGAGCCAGGATTTTATAAGAAAAATTACGGCCAATAATGGAAGCGATTTGAAGTACGCGCTTTGAGGCGGAGTCAAGCTGATCAATGCGAGACATAATTACTCCCTGGAGCGTATCGGGCAAGGTGATCTCACCGAGCGAACCGATCACCTGCCAGCGACCATCGTCCGCGGCCACGATAGTCCCGCTATTGATCAGAGAACGAATGACTTCTTCAAGATAGAAAGGGTTACCTTCGGCTTTGGTCACAATCAAGCGCTTAAGTGGCTCGGGCAGCGTCTCCGGACCGAGCAAATGATCAAGCAAGGCCTGGCTTTGCCCGGCCTCCAGGGGAAGAAGTTCAATTATTACCGGGGATAGATCGGAGGCAGTAGCCAGGGTTGCTTGAAAATTCCAGATCCGGCTGCCGCTCACCGGCCGGCGATAAACCAACACCAGCAAAAGCATGCCGGTCTGAGTAGCGGCCACCAGATTCTCCAGCAAACGGAGGCTCGATGGATCGGCCCACTGCAAATCTTCCCAAACCATGACCAGCGGGGACTGCTGCCCGGCGGCCAAAACGATCCGCTGGACCGCGCTCAGGAGCTGCCTTTGCAGGGCTTCTCCGGTCTGGTCTTTAAGCCGGCGGCTGGCCTCTTCGTCCAGGGGCAGATCGAGCAGGTAAGCCAGGTAAGGATAAATCTCGCTGCTTTGGTGGGGGACCAACTGGTCAAGCGCGGCGCGAAGGTCGGATATGATGTGAGCGGGTGAAAAATCGACGTGGAGGCCGAGGAGATTGCGCAGGATGTCTCGAACCACCAGATAAGGGGCATTTTCGCCGTAGGATAAAGCCCGGCCGGTCACCCAACGGGTGGTGCCGCTCCGAGCGCCAATGAGTTCGAGCTCGTGGATCAGGCGTGACTTGCCGATGCCGGCTTCGCCGGTGATCGAAATCAGGCCGCCATGACCTGTTTCAAAACGAGCCAAGGCAGTTTTTAACCGGTCCAGCTCAACCTCGCGACCGACCAGGGGTGAAGAGAGCCCCTCGATACCCCGCACTTGGCCGCCAAGGCCTGTTTTGGCTCGCAGCAAGCGAAACACTTTAACCGGCTGCTCTTTGCCTTTAACCTTGACCGGCTGGAGCGGCTCGAACTCAAACAGCGGCGCGGTCAGACGGTAAGTGGTCTCAGCGACCAGAATTTCACCCGCTTCACTCAGGTCTTCCAGGCGAGCGGCCAGGTTGACGGTGTCACCCATCACGCTGTAGTCCTGTCGCTGGCGGGTGCCAATGCCGCCGGCAATGGCCAGACCCGTGTTGAGACCAAAATGAAGGGCTAATGGTTTGGGGATTTTGCCGGCGTGGTGGTGATTAAACTCGGCCAGCGCGTCCATCATCTCGAGCGCGGCGCGGAGAGCGCGTTCGGGGTCGTTCTCATGAGCCACCGGCGCTCCAAAGAGGGCCATAATTTCATCGCCGATGAACTTATCGATATGGCCGCCGTAGCGGTCGATGGCTTGGCCGAGCAGCTCAAAACAGGCGTTAATCAAAGTACGAACTTCTTCAGGATCAAGCTTCTCACTCATGGCGGTAAAGCCGGAGATATCGGCAAACATGACCGTCACCTGGCGGCGTTCGCCGCGCATGGCAAAAGACGAGATTGGGCTGGGGTAGAAAGCGAGTTGCTGCCGCAGTGCCGCAATCGATGTCTCAACAATCGCATCGCCAAGTTCAACCTTTTGGGCTGTAAGAGCAGCGATCGCCTGCTCTATCCTCTCTCTGTTGGTCATTAAAATAGTCCTGTTAAAGAAGTATCGCGCTTTAGCTTAGATTTTATTCTAGCACAAAACAAGTTAGGGCTATACGGGATTTTTGGGGGATGACGCGGGTACTGGCTGTTTCCAGGAATTAGCTGACTTACCGCTTAAAGCTACTCACTGGCCGCTGAAACGGAAACGGCAACAGGGGCGGCAGAAGCTTTTTTAGTTGTCGGTAACAAGAAAGCCAGCAGCGCGGCCAGAACACCCCACAGGGCTCCCAGTTGAACCATGACACCCAAGCCCCAATTTTCGGCCCAATAGCCCATAAGCAGGGCAGCGACAGCGCCGGTGCCAAAAATATAGCCCAAAACTACGCCAGAGGCAAAGGATTTGCCACCCGGTAGCAAACTTTGGCTAACCACCATCAGGATGCTGTGCGAGGCACCGAGCAACGCGCCGGTGGCGATCGCCAGGACGAAGGCGAACCAGCCATCATTGAGCGGCAAAAAGTAGAGAGGAACCGCGCCAAGCAGCAACGTTATGGAGACAACCTGTCGCCGGTCCAGCCGGTCGGCCAGATTACCGGCCACCACGCCGGCCAGCGCCGAAGCCATCCAAAAGGCGCTCGTGATCGAGCCGTAGCTGGCCGCGCTCCAGCCCATCTCTTGAAACAACTTAGGCAAAAATGTCGCCGTGCCGATGGTGCTCCACGAGCGCATGGCGATCAGAGCAGCCAGCAGAGTGATGGCACTCCACTGGACAGCTTGTTGAGTGAGATGCGGCTGGGCTAATTTTGCCGAGACGGTCTCCGCCAAAAGAGGCATGGCCTGGCGCAAGGAAAGGGCCATCATCAGAACCACCGGGGCAGCGATAACGGCTAAACCGAAGATACCGCGGACCCCAACAAAATTCAAAATCAAACCGGTTAAGACCGGCCCAGTCGCCAGACCGGTTTGACCAAACAAGAAAAAGAGTGAGGTCCCGGTCGCGGCTCGTTCCGTAGAGGCTTCGGCGGCGTGCTTAGTGCCAAGAGGATGGAAGGCGCTGGAGCCGACACTGGCCAGAGTGAAGGGAATGAGAAACAGGAGGAAACTGTTCGTCCACTGAGCCACTAAGAGTGCGGTCACAATGAAGCTAATCGTCCAGGCCACACTGCCTGGTCCCAGCCAGCGACTGCCTATCTTATCGTCTAGCCAACCGAACAGCGGCTGGCCCACGGCTGCGAAAAACTGATACAACCCGCCGGCCAACCCGACTTGGAAGGCGGTCAGTTCCATGGGAACGCTCAAGTAAGCCACCAAGACGGCGGTGGAACTGTTAAAGACATCGATCGTGAAGTGACCAAACGTGACCGCCGAGAAGGCCGGTTTGCGAAAAAGCTGCATAGGGGTGACACCTTTTTATCAGATGTTGAGGGTTAGTCAAAATCTTACTTGTCACAGGTTAAAGCATTTAAGCCAGAACAGACGATGAACTAGCCCGATTTTTACCGGCGAATATTACGCCCAAGTTTAAAAAGTTGCCACTATCCTGCCGGTCGCCGCCCGCCGAATACGGCGAGTTCGAAAATTTTGAAATAGCAATCAACGTCGGTAAAACCGATCTGACGCAACCAGACGCACTGGGTTTCGACCAGCGTGGTCAAGTTAGCCGCTCGTTCATCCGAGCTGAGGTGAGCCTCCAGCAAGGCCTCTCGGGTCGGAAACTCGTCACGCCGAAAGCCTCGCTCATACAATGAGTCGATAAACGCGTGGTCCCACAGGGACTCCACCCAGGGCGTAGGTGAACCCACATGTTCGATATTAATAAAAAATCCGCCAGGGCTAAGCAGATCGAACAGTTCGGCATAGAGCGCTTGCTTCCGGGCATCCGGTTGGTGGTGGATGGAGTAGCCAGAGACGATGGCATCGAACGGAGCGCGATCGGCGACGGTGGTGAGCCAGGCCGGCTCGGCGTAATCGGCCACAATAAAGCGGTGGCGCACTTGCTCTCCCAGCCGCTCACGAGCTGCCTCGATCATGGGTTCGGAAAAGTCAAGCAAAGTTGCCTCGGCTTGGGAATATTGATCCAGGACGGCCTGAGTCAAAATGCCATCACCGCAGCCTAAATCCAGGAGACGGTGGATCCTCTTACCCGAGTGGGCCAGGACCCTAAGCATCACGTCTATTTGCTCAGCGGCCAGGGGAACAGCGGCTCGCGTCCCTTGCAGGTACTTGGCCGCAATCGAGGCCGATTGCCAGACTCGATCTTTGCGTTGGTTCGTCATTAGTTCTCCTTTATTTACTCACCTTTAGCCAAACTGGAACATTTTTCCTATTGAGCTTGATGGCTTTTCTGAATAGATGTATTATAATCACAATCTACCTTAGCGTGACCCTTGCCAACCAGCGATTTTAGATTTTGTTCATTAAAAATGTAGGAAGGGAATACTTAGCGTGGACAGAGAGCGCAAAGATCTGGTGGCGCTTTACAACATCGCTGTGGCTGTCGGTTCCAGCTTAAACTTGAAAGAAGTCATCTGGCGACTTTACAAGGAAGCGAGCCGGTCCGTAGGACCGTCAAATTTTGCCATCATCATTTATGACGAGCGAGCCGACAGCCTCACCTTTTATCTAGTTTTCGATCAGGGCCACCCCGTAAAACCGTTTGCTTTACGACACTCCTCCAACCGCGGTCTCATCAGCCGAATTCTCAACAACAAGAAATCACTACTTGTCGACGACTTGACCAAAACAAACTATAGTTTTGAAATCAACAGGCTTCATCCCAACAAGCCTGTCCGTTCCTGGCTGGGCGTACCGTTTCATAACGGCAACTTAGCCCGCGATAGCGCCCAAGGCGTTATTGCCGTCTGGAGCTACCGGCCCAAAGCTTTTAGCCAGCGCGATCTCTGGTTTTTCTCGGAGGTAGGGCAACAAGCCGCTATTGCCATTCGAAATGCCAATCTCTTTGAGTATAGCCAGCGGCGCGTGGTGGAGATGTCGGTGGTCAACGAGGTAGCCAAAACCTTGTCAGCTACCCTGGAAGTAGACGAGGTCCTCCACCGGATTATGGCTCAGGTTGAGGCTACTTTCAAGGTGAGTGCCGGGTTCCTTCTCTTTAGAGACCCTCAGACCGACGATCTGATCTACCAAATTGGGATGGGCGAGCAGGCTCAAAACATCCGGCCGTTTAGAATTCCCAAAGGCAAAGGGGTGGCTGGTCGGGTGGCTGAATTGGGCAAACCGCTTATGGTCGAGCGCAAAAAGTACCCGCTTGATTTCAACGCCCGCAATGTCTTATGTGTGCCCTTGATTCTGCACAACCAGGTGATGGGGGTGTTAGAAGTGATCAACAAGAAAGAGGGACGCTTTACCCGGCATGATTTAGACCTGCTCAATTCGATCGCCTCCTTTGCCGGCATCGCCATTGAAAACGCCCGGCTGCACGAAAGCGTCCTTGATGAACGAGATCGGGTCATTATGGCGGAAGAGCAAGCCCGCAAAGATTTGGCCCGCGATCTGCATGATGGACCGGTGCAGCTTGTGGCCGGAGTGACCATGCGGCTTGATTACTGTTTGCGCCTCCTTGAGGAAAAACCGGAGGAATTGCGAACGGAAATTCCGCAAGCGCTGCAAATGTCTGAACGAGCCGTGCATCAAATGCGGACCACCATTTTTGAACTTCGACCGCTGGTTTTAGAAACAGAAGGGCTTGAAGCAGCGCTAGATACGTTCATCAAACGGCTAAAGCAGGATCTAGCCGACCAGCCGGCCCCGCAGCTCAGGTTATCGATTGAGGTCGATAATCCCCAAGGCCATCTAACCCGGCAAGACGCCAAAGTGGAAGCCGCTATCTTTTCCATTATTCAGGAAGCGGTTAACAACGCCCTTAAACACGCCGAAGCCAGCCAGATTGGGGTCCAGCTCAAGGAAACAAATACCGCTCTTTACGTCTCCATCGCCGATGACGGGCGTGGCTTTGACGTGGATAAAATCACAAACAATTACGGACAGCGGGGCAGTTTGGGCTTGGTCAACATCAGGGAGCGGGCTGAACTGATCGGCGGCGATCAGGTGATTCGCTCTATCCCTGGTCGGGGGACACGCGTTCGAATTTTTATTCCTAAGTCCACGCTCGCCCGGCAAAAACAGCGCACCCAAAGCGGCATTCTGTCCAACGCCAAACGGGTTCAAACCGATATACTGACCAGAGTCTTGACCAAAACCGGTCAACTCAACGGAAGCTAACTGAGTGACCGTTGACCGGCCCATGGCGTACCCGATTTGGCTATTAAGCCCGCGATTCAAAACTCTAAGGCGGCTATGACCCTGGAAGAGTTGCTCGACACCTGGCGCGCTACGCCCAACCTGAGCGGCAATATTGTTAGTTGGCGGACGCGACCCGCCCGCCCGGCTCACCTGAGTCCACTCCCCCCCCGGTTACACCCTACTCTGGCTAAAGCATTGCAACGAAATGGAATTCGCGCGCTTTACAGCCACCAAGCGGCCAGTTGGGACCACATCCAGGCCGGTCGACACCCGGTCATCGTGACCGGTACGGCGAGCGGTAAAACGCTATGCTACAATCTACCCGTGCTGCACCGGCTGCTGTCCGAGCCCCAAGCCCGCGCCCTGTACCTCTTCCCCACCAAAGCCCTGACCCACGATCAGGCCAGCGCCCTAACCACCCTCTTAGACACCTCGTCCGGACCCACTAGCCCGGCTAACAATGAGCAATTAACAATTAACGATGAACAATTAACAACTCTCTCCCCCCAATTCTCCAATCCTCCACCCCTCCACCCCCTCGACTCTGCTCAGGGCACGCCCTCCACCCCTCCAATCCTGCAGGCTTGTTACGACGGCGACACACCCCCTGCCAGCCGCCGTTCAATCCGCACCAATGCCCGCCTCGTACTGACCAATCCCGATATGCTCCATACGGCCATCCTGCCGCATCACACCAAGTGGGCCGATTTTCTGCGAAATCTTCAGTTTGTCGTCATCGATGAGATGCACACCTATCGCGGTGTTTTTGGCTCGCACGTGGCTAATGTCTTGCGCCGGCTGCAGCGGCTGGCTCGCTTTTACGGGGCAACGCCGCAATTTATTCTGACCTCGGCCACCATTGCCAATCCCGGCCAGCACGCCGAACGGTTGATCGAAACGCCGGTCGTGGTGGTAGACGATGATGGCTCGGCCCAAGGCCCGAAGCATTTCCTGATCTACACCCCCCCCATCGTCGATGCTCGCCTCGGTCTGCGGCGCAGCAGTTTGCAAGAAAGCGTTCGTCTGACTCAAACGCTCCTGGCAGCGGATCTGCAAACCATTGTCTTCGCCCGTACCCGGCGCGCCGTGGAGCTGCTCCTAACCCACCTCCGGCACCAATTACCAATTAACAATGAACAATTAGCAATTAACACTCCTCCACTCCTCCACCCCTCCACTCCTCCAACCCTCCACTCCTCCAACCCTCCAGCCTTCCACCCTTCCACCCTTCCACCCTTCCATACCATCCGGGCCTACCGCAGCGGCTATCTGCCCCGGCAGCGGCGCGAGATCGAACAGGGCCTGCACCAGGGCGACGTCAAAGCAGTCGTGGCGACTAGCGCGTTGGAACTGGGCATCGACATCGGCAGTTTGAGCGCAGCGATCTTGACCGGTTATCCGGGCTCCATCGCCGCGACCTGGCAGCAAGCCGGTCGAGCCGGCCGGCAGAGCGAGAGTTCGCTGGCGGTGTTGGTCACCTCGGCCAGCCCGCTCGATCAGTTTCTGGCCCACCATCCGGACTACTTCTTTGAGCGGTCGCCGGAGCAGGCCCTGATCGATCCGGATAATCTGCTGATCTTGCTCCAACACCTCCGCTGCGCTGCCTTTGAACTTCCTTTTAATTACGGTGACTCCTTCGGCCGGGTCGAGCCGGAGCACCTGACCGAGTTTCTTCAAGTTCTAGTCGCCGGCGGTGAACTGCACGGGTCGAATCAGAAGTATTTCTGGATGGCCGATCAATACCCGGCCCAGACGGTCTCGCTGCGGAGTGCCTCGCCGCAGATGATCCACTTGCAGGTAGCGGCTGAAGAGGAAAGTTGGACCACCCTCGGCGAGGTGGATCTGGCCAGCGCCACCTGGCTGGTCCATCCTGAGGCTATTTATCTCCACGAAGGGCAGAGTTACCAGGTTGAGGCGCTCGACTTGGAACGGCAGTTGGCTCACCTCCGGCCCGTCCAGGTCGACTACTACACCGAGCCGGTGCGCGAGACGACGGTGACGCTAGTTGAAACCCACGACAGCGAGGCGGTGCGAGGCGGGACAAAAAGCTATGGCGATCTGCTGATCACCAGCCAAACGGTGGGCTACCGGCGGGTGGGCTGGTTCATCCCCGAGCCGCTTGGTGAAGGCGAGGTCGACTTACCAGCCCAGGAGCTGCATACCGCCGGCTACTGGGTGACGCTCGGGGCGGAGACGGTGCAGGCCTTGCGCGACCAAGGCTTGTGGAGCGGTGATCCCAACGATTATGGCCCCAACTGGCAGCAGCAGCGTCAGAAAGCGCGCCGTCGCGATGGGTTTCGCTGCCAGATCTGTGGCGCGCCGGAGCGGGAGCGGCAGCACGATGTCCATCATAAGATCCCGTTCCGCCGCTTTGACAGTTACCAGCCGGCCAACCGCCTGGATAATCTGATTACCCTCTGCCGTCCCTGCCATCGCCGAGCCGAAACCGCCGTCCGCCGGCGCAGCGGGCTAACCGGCCTGGCCACCGCCCTCGGCCAGTTAGCGCCCTTGTTTGTGATGAGCGACACGCACGATTTAGGCAGCCATGCCGACCCGCAGTCGCCACTGGCCGGCGGTGATCCGGCGATCGTGATCTATGACGCCATTCCGGCCGGCCTGGGCCTCAGCCGCCGCCTGTTTGAGCGGCACGCTGAGCTGGTCAGCCAGGCCTATGAGCTGGTCACCGCCTGCCCCTGCCTCGATGGCTGTCCGGCCTGTATCGGCCCGGCCGGCGAAGAAGGGCAAGGCGGTAAGGCAGAAACGCTGGCGATTTTTGAGTTGCTGAAGTAGAATACGGTTCTTATGCCGACCCTGTCCGAAAAACTTCAGGCCCTGGGCGTTCAGATCGGCGCCCGAAATTTGCCGCCTCCGGCCTCCAAGCCGGCGGCCGACTACCCGATTGAGCTGGTCGTCTCCGGCGAGTTTTGGCCGACGCCGCATGGTCCGATCTTTGTCGCGGAGACCCGCTACTTGCCGGCTTACCGCCACGGCTCGGCTGGTCTGTGGCTGGAGACGGTCCTGGAACGGCTGGCCGCCTGGGCCAATGAACCCCGGCTGGCCAGGGTCGAGCTGGAGACTTTCGCCTTTGTCGATACCGAGACATCGGGGATGGCGGGCGGGACCGGAACTTATCCCTTTCTCATCGGGGCGGGCCGGTTTGAGGGCGATGTCTTCCGGCTGGCTCAGTTTTTTACGCGCGATCCCGGCGAAGAGCCCGCTCAACTGGCCGCCCTGGCCGAATTTTTGGCCCCCTGCCAGGTGTTGGTTACCTTCAACGGCAAAGCCTTCGACGCGCCGCTGATCGACACCCGCTACACTCTGGCCGGTTGGGAATCGCCGCTGCCGGCGCTGGCTCACCTCGATCTGCTGCCCCTAGCGCGTCGCCTCTGGCGCGATCGTTTGCCCAGCCGGCGGCTGATTCATCTAGAGCTTGACATCCTGGGCTTTGAACGCACCGGGGACGATGTACCCGGCTTTCTGATTCCTCAAATGTACTTTAATTATCTCCGCGATGGTGACGCTCGCCCGCTGAAAGGCATCTTCTATCACAATGCGATGGACATCGTGGCCATGGCCGCCCTCCTCAACCACGTCAGCCAGTTGCTGGCCGATCCAATGGGCACGGTTGAGCACGCCCTTGATCTGGTGGCGATTGGTAAGCTGTGCGAAGAGTTGGGTCAAACTGAGCAGGCGGTCGCGTTGTACGGCCAGGGGCTGACCCGCAACGATCTGCCGGAGGCCCATTACTGGCAAACGCAGCGGCAACTCTCGTTTCTGCACAAGCGCTGCGGTAACCTGGCGGCGGCGGTCGAGGTCTGGGAGTTGGCCGCCGAGGGCCGGCAAATCTACGCCCACGTCGAGCTGGCCAAATTCTACGAGCACCACCGGCGTGACTATCAAACCGCCCTGCACTGGGCTAAAACCGGACTTGAGCTGCTCGACGCTGGCCACACCCCACGCGCCGAACGGCTGGCCTGGTTGAAGGATCTAAAGCACCGCCTGAACCGGCTGCAAAAAAAAGTGGTATCTTGACCCTAGAATTTTAGTCACTCAGCCAGAAAGTTGACGCCAAGACGCAAAGAAACAAAGGCGCAAGGACAAACAAGAGTTCTTGCGCCTTTGCGTCCCGGCTTAGCCCAGTTGGAATTTAACGACGGGTGATGGGGATCAGGCGGCCGGTGCCGAAAGCCTTCTCACTGACTTTGAGAATAACCCCCATTTGCCAGCGTTTGTGCTCCGAGCGACGCAGCGCCGCGTTACTGCGATTCTGTTCGACCAGCCGCGCCATTGCCGGGCCAACTTGATCGTAATCAAACGGGTCAACCTGATCGGGGCGCAGCTCGGCTGAGGGTGGCCGCTCCAAAATAAAGGGCGGGATGGGGCAGCGGTGAGCCTCGATCCAGCGGGCTAAGGCGTAAATCTCCGGCTTGGTCAAATCGGCGATGGGACAGAGGGTGCCGGCCATATCGCCGTAGAGGGTGGCATAGCCTAGGGCTAGCTCCGTTTTGTTGCTGGTGTTGAGCAGCAGCCCGCCGTAGCGATTGACGAAGCCGGTCAGGACGAGGGCCCGCAGGCGAGCCTGCACGTTCTCGGCCGTGGTGCCGCCACCGAGCAGATCGCCGAGCGTCGCCTCGGCGGCGGTGTGAAGCTGCTCCAACTCGACGACGTCGAAGCCGAGGCCCAAGGTCCGGGCTAACGCTTGCCCGGCTTCGGTCGAGCGAGGATCGGTGTAGCGGGAGGGAAGGGCCAAGGCGGTGACTTGGGCCGGCCCCAGGGCTTCGGCCGCGAGGACGGCGACCACCGCCGAGTCGATACCGCCGGAGAGACCGAGGCAGGCGCGGCTCAGCCTGTTTTTTCGGGCAAAGTCTCTGATCCCCAAAACAAGCGCGTGAAAAATCGTTTCCTCTGAGTCCAGCGGAGCGCGGAATGAATGCCGCACTCCAGTTTTGACAGGCTCGGTTTCAGCCATTTCAACAACTTGGACCGCTTCCTCAAAAGCGGGCAACTGGGCCACGAGATTGCTCCGAGCGTCGAGGGCAAAGCTTCGCCCGTCAAAGATCAGCTCATCCGTGGCGCCACAGAGATTGACGTAGACCACCGGGCAAAGGTGACGGCCAGCGTGGTAGAATCGCTGCGCTAAAATTTGGCGGCGATAAGGCGAGGCCGAAAGGCAAACGAGCAGCTCGGCGCCGGCGGCCAGCAGCTCGGCGGGGGGGTGGAGCCCGTAGCCTTCATCCCAGAGATCCTCGCAGATCAGTACCCCCACCTGCCGCCCGGCAATCTCGACCGGGGGGAGAAACGGTCCCGACAGAAACCAACGCGGCTCGTGAAAAACATCGTAGGCGGGCAGCAAGCGCTTGGCCGCGACCAGGTGAGGCTCGCCGTGGAGGAGCAGGACGGCGGCGTTGTAGAGACCGGGATGCTGCGGCGGGCGCTGATCGGCTGGCCAAAGGGTGCCGGCGATTACTGGCGGGCCGGCGGCCGCCCGACGAGCCAGATCCCGGGTGGCTTCGGCCACGGCCTCGACAAAGCTGGCGTCGAACAGGATATCGCGCGGCGGATAGCCGGGCACGGCCATCTCCGGCAGCACGACCAGATCGGCTTTTTGACCCCGGGCCGTCTCGAGCGCAACCAGGCAGCGCTCGACATTGCCGGCCAGGTCACCGACAGTAAGGTTGATTTGGGCTAAGGCGATCTTCATCAACGAACCTATTCGAAATCCGTGGCCAGGGCGGCCAGCAGGTTGAGCGCCTCCAAGACCGAGTCGCGGCGCAAGCAGACGGCGTCGCCCAGCATAAAGGTGCGGTAGCCGAGCGAGAGCAAAAAAGCCGCGTCACCGATATCGGCGCTGACCGGCACCGGCTGGTAGGCCAGGGAATCGAACAGGCGGCTGGCGACCACGGCCCGGGGATCGGCGGCGATGATCTCACGCAGGGCCGCGGCGATCCGGTGCGGGCGTAGGACTTCGACGTAGAGATCGCCGCGGGCCGCCACCAGCCGGCCGTGGGCCGGGCCGTGTTGGCGGGCATAGGCCAGCCCGCGTTGAGTCTCAATCTTGAGCAGCACTTCGGCCTCCGGCAGCAGCGTTCGAACCTCGGCCACATCGGCCGGATTTTCCACGTAAGAGAGCATCACTTTGTTTAGCCCCAGGCCGGCCATGGCGGCCAGATAGGCCCGATCGGTTTCGGTCAGGGTACCTTCGATCCGGAGCGAGGGATGGACGATGTTGACCGACTCGCCGGGGCCGATCAGGCGGCGGGGGCCGTCTTCGAGAATGAGCCGGTCGCCGTCCACGGCGGCGACCCGCACGCACTCGTTGCCATCGGCGAAGAAGGCATCGACCGGCGTCTCGACCTGAATCCGGTGGCTAAGGCGGACTTCGGTGTAGGGCGGAATGGCGGCGCCAACCACGCGCAGTTGCCGGCCTTTGAGATCGACCCAGAGGGGTTGGCCAAGATCCCGGAGCCGCTTGAGGGCCTCGCCTGGCCCTCCGCGCAGGGGCATGACGGTGTTAAGCCGCAGCCCGCCAACCCGGGGATGGCGGGCGACTTCCTCTAGAAAAGGGGCGTAGGGGGGCGTAGTAACGATGGCTTCAACAGAAGGTCTCATTTTTCATCCTAGCTTCATCGGCGACGCTTTACAACTTCAATGTCATGCCACAGTAGCCGCAGCTAAACAGACCGTCCGCGTTGAGCGGGATGGGACCGCCGCAGCGAGGGCATTTCATTTCGATGGGCTGGCTGATGCTGGCCACTGTGTCCTCGCTCTGGCGGGCGCGCATGTTGTCCTGGAAATCACCAAAGTGGCCCCAGGCGCGGGCGATGAGACCCATAGCATAATCGACGGCTCGCTGTTCGTCCTCGATATGGAAGATTTTCTGCTCGGTGATGGCCTGGCCCCACTGCTTGTCCACCGAGTCACCGGGCTTGCCGGTGGGCCGGCGGAGGAACCAGACATTCCAATTCTGGCAGACCTGCTGCCAGGCCTGGAGCGAGTCGACGTCTCTGGCCTGGTCGCCCAGGACGTGCGAGATTTGGGCCTTGGGCGTTTTGGGATGCATCGGGGCGTCGCCAAAGACGATCATAAAAGGTGTCTCACCGGCGTTGGGCGTCTCGACGTGGGTGTTGACCCAGTGGGCAAAAAGGCCGTAGCTTTCCGGCGCGTCACCGCCGCCGCCCTCGCCGTAGAGGGAGCCGAGCAGTTGCTCCAGATCGTAGCCGCCGGCGAAAGTGGTGACCTGCAGCGGCCAGCGGTCGCAGCCGGCATCGCCGATGGCGGCAAAACAGATTTCCAGATCGTCCCGGTATTGCGATAGGGTGTTGTAAAGCAGCGGCAGCCGGTCGAAGATCTCAAAGGGCCAACTGGCCATCGAGCCGGTGACGTCGACCGCCACAATCAGGGGGTTGGCCGATTCCGAACGGATGCGTTTACGAGGATCGATGATCTTTTCGTTAGGGCCGGATTTCTGAGCGTAGGTGCGGGGGCCGTGGGCTTCGGCCCGCTTAGCGGCCGCCTCGCGTTTGGCCGAACCGGCAGGACTATAGCTGTAAGCCGCCTCGCCGTACCAACCACTGGTGTCTTCATCCCAAGAGTACATTTTGGTTTTACCTCCGTATGATGGTTTCTAGAGCTAAGGTTTGCAGGCCAAACTCACGCCGGAAGCGTTCATCCAGCCGGTGTTCCATGATATAAGCGGCGATCTCAGGCGGCACCAGCTCACGCCAGCCGTCGCCGCGGGCCATGTGGCGCCGCACCAAGGTCCCGTCGATGGGCACCCGCTCCGCCGGCGGCACCAGGTCGACCGGTCGGACCAGGCGGTAATCGTCCCGGAGCAGAGTGGCGACGTAAGGATTGTCGCTGACAAAGCCATCGAGCGGGCCGAACAGATCGAGGATCATGGCTCGCCAGCGCGGGCCGTCATCCAGGTCAGGAACGGGGATGAGGGTGTAGTTGGGACGATCGGCCAGGACGAGCCGGAGCATGGCCAGCGTTTCTTCGAGCGTGAACGGGTTGCGCAGGTTGTAGCGATTGGCGCTGCCGATGCCAAGCCAGACCGTCTCAGCCTGGTCACTCAATGCTCGCAGGACAGGGAGATGGCCCAGGTGAACCGGCCGCCAACGAGCGACCATGCCCAGGCGGCTGAGACGATCGGGAGATTGATTGGGATGAGATCTCGATGCGGACATGAGCCCTCAAAGATAGTGTATTTATTACTATAAGTGAATTATAAACGAAAAACCCAAATAAGGCAATAGGACCATTGGGAGTTGGTTTAGCCTTTAAAGCCGGGCATTGCCCAACAAGAAGAGCAGAATTTACAGAATAGTAGAATAAAAGTATCTACTCAGGCTACTTTGCCCCTCGATTAGAAATCGGGGCTAAGACCGAGAAGTCCCTGCAGGAACTTCCCGGTTTTAGCCGGAAATTCTATTTTACGGCCTTGGCCTAAGTAGATACGGACAGCCTATAAACACGTCTCTTTTACGAAGGCTTTACGCAGAGTTTATACACTTTGTGGACAAAATATGATAGGCTGTAACCTAAGAGGACATGCCGTCAACGGCATGGAGTTTGCGGTAATTGCGGTAATACTCTGTGACCAGGACGGCGACGACTCAATCAGCATAGCAGCTTACCAAATCGTTACTACCGTACTTTCTTGAGTTATTAACTCCAATGACGACCGCAACTAGTGCTTCACCTAATGCCTCGCAAGATGCCTTTCTACGTATCCACGCTACCAAAGTTACCCAACTGTTAGACTTGGCCGGCGAACTGGGGCTGGTTGCTGCCAAAGTGACGCACCACCCCGAGCTTAAAGGGTTGCCCCTGGAAGAGTTCGAAGTGGCGGCTCACGGGCTGGAACGGGCCATTCGGGAACTGCAAGATCTGGCTTCCAGCCTGCGCCTGGTGCCCCTGGCCAGTGTCTTCCGGCGCATGCAGCGACTGGTGCGCGACTTGGCCAGCCAAACGGGCAAACTCGTTGACCTCCATTTGAAAGGTGAAGAAACAGAACTCGACAAAGTCTTGGTCGACCAACTCAATGATCCGTTGATGCACATCATTCGCAACTCAATAGATCATGGCCTGGAGCCGGCAGACGAGCGCCAAGCCCAGGGTAAGCCGGAAAAAGGGCAGATCACTCTGTCCGCCACCCAGCAGGGACAAGAAATTCAAATTACGATCGCTGACGATGGCCGGGGCTTGAACCGGGAAAAGATCCTGGCCCGGGCCCGCGAACGGGGTTTGGTTGGTGTCGATGAAATCCCCGATGAAGCCACCATTTGGAGCTTTATCTTTCATTCCGGCCTCTCGACCGCACAGCAAGTCTCGAGCCTGTCGGGCCGGGGCGTTGGTATGGACGTGGTCAAGACGGCGATCGAGGCCCTACGGGGCCGCGTTTCCATCAAGAGTCAGGCCGGCTTGGGCACCCAAATTACGCTCCACATTCCGCTAACCCTGGCCTTTCTCGATGGGCTCATTGTGCGGGTGCAAAACCAACGCTTTGCCATCCCCATTGACGTTGTCCAAGAAGTGATTAAACCGGAAACCGGGCAGGTGACCAAAGCCTCGGTCAATGGCATGGAACTGCTCCGCCTGCGCGAAGAGTTAGTGACCGTCTGCCGGTTGGAAAGCTTTTATCAGATTGTTAGCCAGCCAAAATTGCTCACCGAGCAAGTGATGGTGGTCGTCCAAACCTCGACCGGCACTCTGGGACTGCCGGTGGATGAAATCATTGATCAGCAGCAAGTCACAATGAAATCTTTGGAGGGCCACTTAGGCCAGATTCGAGCAAACGCCGGCTGCGTCCTGTTGGGTTCGGGCGAGGTGGCGATTGCGCTGGATTGTGAACAGTTAGGCCAAGCCGTCAGATTAGAGCGCCAGGCTGGAGGCGGAGGCTGATGAGCGAGTTATTCGAAAATATTGCCGAAGCCAGCCACTTCGAGTCGATCAGAACCTGGGTCTTAAAGCATACCGGCCTCCACTACCCGCCACGCAAGCACTCTACCCTGTATCACCGGCTCCAGAAAGTGTGCCGAGAGATGGGCTTTGCCAATCTCCAAGAGCTTGACCTCCATTTACACCAACGCGATATTCCCGATCTATCCGTCCGCCTGGCCTGCGCAGTTTCCACCAACCACACTTTTTATTTCCGGGAAGAGGAAATGTTTCAGTTTTTTCAAGAGGTCGTCATCCCCACATTACCTCCCGACGACACCTGGCGATTCTGGAGCGCGGCGTGTTCAAGTGGAGATGAGGCTTACAGCCTGGCTTTACTCCTGGCCGATCATCTGGGGCCTGAAGCGGTTCAGCAACGCGTTCGCATTTTAGGCACCGACATCAGCGCCGACGCTTTGGAGCAAGCAGAGTTTGGCATTGCCAATGAGCGCCGTCTGGAAAAAGTGCCTGAAGGCCTGCGCCGGCAGTATTTTCGGCCGGTGGGCCTGGGCCAGTGGCAAATATCAGCCAAACTCAAGGGAGTGTGTACCTTCCGGCGGCTTAATTTGATGAGCAAGCCATGGCCATTTAGCAATCAGTTTCACGTCATCTTTTGTCGAAACGTACTGTATTACTTTGACCAACCGGACCAACAGGAACTGGTTGAACGCATGTACGATGTGACCGTCCCGGGCGGCTGGCTGATTACCAGTGTCACCGAGTCCCTACGCGGGATGAAAACCCGCTGGCAGGTGCTGCAAACCGGCGTCCATCGCAAGTTATAGAGGTTAATTTTGAAAAAGATCCGAGTTTTAGTGGTCGATGACTCAGCCCTGGTCCGCAAGATTCTGACCTCGGGTTTAGGCAGCGATCCTCAGATAGAAGTTATCGGCGCGGCGCGTGATCCTTATATGGCTCGTGATATTTTGGTGGACAAGCGGCCTGATGTGATCACTCTGGACATTGAGATGCCCAGGATGGATGGGGTCACCTTTTTGAAAAAATTCATGCCGGTTTGCCCCACGCCGACGGTGGTGGTTAGCTCTTTAACCGAACGGGGCAAGAAAATCACCATTGAGGCCATGGAAGCCGGCGCCGTTGATGTGGTGCTCAAGCCGAAGATAGGCCTGGTCAATGGGATGCCGGAGATGATGGGCGATCTGATCGAGCGGGTAAAAGCCGCCAGCCGGGTCGATGTTCGCCGTTATGCCAAGGTAAACTCCAAACCTACCCCCGCCGAGCGCCCCCCCGTGGTCAATTATAGCAAGGCCCTGCACGAGACGACGGACCGGGTGATCGCCATCGGCGCTTCGGCCGGCGGGGTAGCGGCCCTGGCCCGGATTATCCCGATGTTTCCGGCCGCGGCACCGGGTATTGTCATTGTGCAGCATATGCCGGCCGGCTTTACGACCAGCTTTGCCGCCCGGCTCGACAGCTTGGCCAGCATGCAGGTCAAAGAAGCCGAGGACGGCGATCGGGTGCGCTCCGGTCTGGTCCTCCTGGGCCCCGGCGGCGATCGCCACATGGAAGTGCATCGCTCCGGCGGTGAGTACCGCGTCGTCCTGACCCGGGGCGAGAAGGTCTCGGGGCACTGCCCGTCGGTGGATGTTTTGTTCCAATCGGTGGCCAGGTACGTGGGCAACAACGCGGTGGCGGCCCTGCTGACCGGCATGGGGGCCGATGGAGCCCAAGGGCTGCTGACCATCCGGCAGGTCGGCGGCCAGACGTTTGCTCAGGATGAAGCCACTTGCGTGGTTTTTGGGATGCCGCAAGCGGCCTGGAAAATTGGGGCCGCCGGCCAGCTACTACCGCTGGACGAGATTCCAGGCCGGCTACTGGCGGCCTTACGCAGGAATTAGCGGATTTTTTGTTCAAAGTGGGCGATTTTTCTACATCTATCGGATTGTCAGAGAGTTCTATCATTAAGCCAAAGGAGTAAAGCGATGTCATTCAAGAACCTAAAAATCGGCGGAAAAATTAACGCCGCCATCCTCTTTGTTCTCACCTTGCTGGTTGTGGTCGCCGGAGCCGGACTATTCTTCATTTACCAGTCCAATCAGCAAATCACTGAGATGGTCGATGTTCTGGCCGAAAAGATCCGGCTCAGCAGCCAGGTCAATCTCAATCTGGCCAAGATTGGGCGGGCCGAAAAGAATATGATCCTGGCCGAAAGCGAGGCGGATATGGATAAATACGCCGCCGATATTGAAAAATACGCCACTGCCGCGAATACGGCTTTAGACGCTCTAACGCCGCTGATTGACGAAAGGGGCCAGGCTGGGTTAGCCGAATTTAAACAAAACCTTAAAGACTTTCTGACCAACAACGACCAGATCCAGGCCCTGACACGCGCCGGTAAAAACGCGGAGGCCACCGACCTCAGTCAGGGCGCCGGCCGGCAATTGTTTGATCAAGCGGAGGGAGGCATGGCTGCCATTGTGGAAAGAGCCGAAGGCGATCTCCAGACTTTTAAAGAAACCAGTAACCAAAGTTTCCAGACCGCGATATACAGCATGATCGGCATTGCGGTGGTTGGCCTGGGCGGCGGCCTGGCTCTGGGAATGGTTATCTCGCGGGGCATTACGGCCGGGTTGAGGAACATGGTTCAGGTCGCGGCCAAGATTGCCGAGGGCGATATCAATCAAGCGGTAACGGTGCAAAGCAACGACGAGGTCGGCGAGCTGGCCAGAGCCTTCCAGCAGATGATCGATAACCTCAATGAGACGATGCAACAGATCAATGCGGCGCTGGACCAGGTGGTCCAATCGGTGAATCAAGTGCAGTCGGTGAGTCAGGATCTGGCCGCTAACGCCGAAGAGCAATCCTCGGCGTCGGAAGAGGTGACCTCGAACCTGGAAGAAACCGATAGCCAGGTCAAAGCCAACGCCGAAAGCGCCAACGTGGCCAACCAACTGGTCACCGAAACCGGCAGAGTCGCCGATGTCGGCCAGCAAAAGATGCAAGCCATGACCCAGGCCATGAACGCCATTGCCGACGGGTCGCGCCAGATCGGCAAGATCATCAAAGTCATCGACGAGATTGCCTTCCAGACAAACTTACTGGCGCTCAACGCCGCGGTCGAGGCGGCCCGGGCAGGCCAGCACGGGCGGGGCTTTGCCGTGGTGGCCCAGGAAGTGCGCAACCTGGCCGGACGCAGCGCCAAGGCAGCCAAGGAGACCGCCGAACTGATCGAGGACGCCGGCCGGCGGGTTGAGGGTGGGGTTGAGATCGCGGGCGACACCGCCGCCGCGCTCAATGAAATCGTGCAGAATGTGGTCAAGGTCAAGGATCTGGTGGCGGAAATCGCGGCTGCCAGCGAAGAGCAGACCAAGGGCTTGGGCCAGATCAGCAGCGCCATGGTGCAAGTTAGCAACAGCGCTCAGGGCGGCAGCCAGCAGAGCGAAGAGCTGGCCAGCACCGCCGATGAACTCGGCAACCTGGCCGACCGGCTGCGCGACCAAGTCAGACGCTTTAAATTGCGCCAGCAACAAGGCTCGTTTGGGCCGGCCATGGTAGCGGTGACCGGGGCGACAACCCGGAAATTCAGCCACTCGGCGCCGAGCAACGGCCGGTCACAATCGAGTAACGGCAGCGCGGTCACATCGCAGACGAACGGGTATAAAGAGCCTCATGTCAACGGCCAAAAGGCGTTGGTTTTGCCGCTCGACCGGGACGAGCGTGGCTACGACGATTTCTAGACGAATAGGATAATGAAAAGTCGGACTTTTACAGTATAGCGCTCTCCATATCGTAACAGGACCGAAAAGTCCGACTTTTTGAGGAAGTTAGAAATAGAATTCTTAGTTGGAAAGGAAAAACTTGCATGGCTATGGATACTAACCAGTTATTATCGGATAGCGACCACGAAGACAACATTGATAACACCTATTTAACCTTCAGCGTGGAACAGGAACAGTACGCCGTTAATATCGCCCATGTCACCGAGATTGTGGGCATGCAAAAGATCTCGGAAGTGCCGGACGTGCCGGAGTTTATCAAAGGGGTGACCAACCTGCGGGGTCAGGTCATTCCGGTTATGGATATGCGGCTGCGCTTCAACCTACCCTGGCGAGACTATGACGACCGGACGACAATCATTGTGTTAGAGCTAGACAACAGCCCCACCGGGCTGATTGTGGAGCGCGTCAACGAGGTCTTGGATATTCAGCCGGGGCAAATCGATCCGCCGCCGCGCTGGCACAAAGGCGGCAACCAGGGGGTGATTCGCGGCCTGGGCAAAACCGAGGACAGCGTCAACATTATCCTCGATGTCCGGCGCCTGCTGAACAGCTTTGAAAACGAGGCCTTAATAGCCGCCATGGAGATGGAGCCTCAAATGGTCTGACTTTAACAAAAGCAGCGATATTCCATTCAAGTAGATACTAAGGGAAAGAACTTAAGCAATGACAACTCAAACCGATCTAAACCCCACCCATACTATCGATCCTCGACTGGTAGCCGAGATTGAAGGCCTGGCCACCGCCTCAAGAAATGGCAATCTCCAGGCCCGGGCCGATGTTAGCGTTTTTAGCGGCGACGCGGCTCGCATCCTAAGCGCGATTAATACCATTCTCGACGAAGCGTTGGGACCAGTCAATGCCCAGGTTGCTGCCCTGGAAGCCATGGCCGCCGGGGCGCTCTCCACCCGAATTACCCAGGACTTTAAGGGCGACCACAACCGGGGCAAAACCGCCCTCAACCAGGTCGCCGATATTGCCAGCAAAGCCCAAGCCGAAATCGAGCGGCTGATGCAGGCCAGCCGAGATGGCGCGCTCAAAACCCGGGCCGATGACAAAATCTTTGCCGGCGACTGGCAGGTGATCATGCGCGGCCTCAACACCATCCTCGATGAAGCACTGAATCCGGTCAATGCTCAGATTGAGGCCCTGGAAGCGATGGCCGGCGGGGCACTGTCCACCCGGATTACTCAAGACTTCAAAGGCGACCACAACCGGGGGAAAGCGGCGATCAACCAGGTGGCCACCATTGCCGGCAAAGCCCAAACCGAAATTGTCCGCCTGATCGACGCCAACAAAGCGGGGGACCTCTCGGCCCGGACCGAGACGGGGGCATTTGTAGGGGATTGGCAAGAGATCATGACCGGGATTAACACCATTCTGGCCGAAGCGCTTGGGCCGGTTGGGGCCCAACGGGAACTGCTCGGCAAGATGGTCGAGGGTGATCTAACCGCTCGCATTACCCAAGACTTCAAGGGTGACCATAACGTAATCAAAGACCTGATGAACCGCTATCAGGATTTTAACCAGCAGGTGGTGGAAGACATTGTCCAAACCTGCAAGCTGCTGGCGGAAGGCAATCTGACCGCCACTATGGAGGGGGACTATGTCGGCGATTTTATGCAAATTAAGGACGCCTTGGAGTTGGCCCTGAGCGGTCTCAACAATACCATGCGCCAGACCAGTTCGGTGGTTGACCAGGTGGTCCAGTCGGTGGAGCAGGTGCGGTCGGTGAGTCAGGATCTGGCCGCCAACGCCGAAGAGCAGTCCTCGGCCGTGGAAGAGGTGACCTCTAACCTGGAAGAGACCGACAGCCAGGTCAAAGCCAATGCCGAAAGCGCCAACGTGGCCAACCAACTGGTCACCGAAACCGGCAGAGTGGCCGATGTCGGCCAGCGGAAGATGCAAGCCATGACCCAGGCCATGAATGCCATCGCCGACGGGTCGCGTGAAATCGCTAAGATCATCAAAGTCATTGACGAGATTGCCTTCCAGACCAACTTGCTGGCCCTCAACGCCGCGGTCGAGGCGGCCCGGGCGGGGCAGCACGGGCGGGGCTTTGCCGTGGTGGCCCAGGAAGTGCGCAACCTGGCCGGACGCAGCGCCAAGGCAGCCAAGGAGACCGCCGAACTGATCGAGGACGCCGGCCGGCGGGTTGAGGGTGGGGTTGAGATCGCGGGCGACACCGCCGCCGCGCTCAATGAAATCGTGCAGAATGTGGTCAAGGTCAAGGATCTGGTGGCGGAAATCGCGGCTGCCAGCGAAGAGCAGACCAAGGGCTTGGGCCAGATCAGCAGCGCCATGGTGCAAGTTAGCAACAGCGCTCAGGGCGGCAGCCAGCAGAGCGAAGAGCTGGCCAGCACCGCCGATGAACTCGGCAACCTGGCCGACCGGCTGCGCGAAGAGGTGGACCGGTTTAAGCTGCGCGAAGAACAAGATCTAAATCGGGCTTTCAACCAGTTGACCTCGGCCGGCTTAACACCCGAAATCATCCAGCAACTGCTGATTATGGTTCAGCAACAAAATGGGAAGCTGGCAGCCTCAGCCCCGGTAAAACGAAAGCGAGCAGCCGGTAACGGCAATGGACATGGGCAGAAGATCATCCTGCCGCTTGATCGTGACGAGCGAGGGTATGAGGATTTCTAAAAAGTAAGCGCAGGGCCGGGCTTCGATCCGAGTACAAGCGAAGCCCGGCTTTATCGACCTTAAACTAAAGCTAACAGGTCTGCACTTGAGACTAAGGAGTTTAAATCTGTGACAAAAAAACGAGTTATGATTG
The DNA here is from genome assembly GCA_937864185.1 of uncultured Chloroflexota bacterium. GTDB lineage: Bacteria > Chloroflexota > Anaerolineae > 4572-78 > J111 > JAGRBY01. Next base: position 62,105 of record CALMIS010000330.1, on the reverse strand, counting down.
TTGATGATGCCGCGTTAATGCGGATGACAGTGAGCAATACGCTCAGAGCGGACCCAAACTTATTGTTAGTTGGTTCGGCTGCTAATGGCAAAGAAGCCCTGGAAAAGCTTTCCACCCTTAATCCGGACTTAATTCTACTGGATATTGAAATGCCGGAGATGGATGGCCTTGAGTTTTTGCGCCACGCCCGCCTCAAAAGCAAGGCTAAAATTGTGGTGTTGTCATCGGTGACCCCAACCGGTTCGCCCAGAGCGGCTAAGGCTCGCTCATTGGGCGCCGATGCGGTCATCTCCAAACCTTCCGGGGCCGTATCCCTCGACTTACAAGAAAAACGGGGCAGCGAGATTTTGCAAGTTATTAACAAGCTGCTCAGTTAGTCGTAAATCTAGATTGAACGAGGTAGGTATGTCTGAGCAAAACCTGGACTACGATTTTTCCAACGAGATGGACGAAATATGGGCTTTGTTTTTCCAAGAAAGTACCGAAGCCCTTGATCTGGCAGAAGAAACGTTGCTGGAATTGGAAAAAGACCCCACCCTTAAGGAGCAGATTGCGGCTCTGTTTCGAGCCATGCATACCTTCAAAGGGTTAGCTCGCACGATGGGGTTATCCGTCATCGAGGCGGTTGGGCACCGGGCCGAAGATTTGGTGGGCCTGGTTAGAGATGAGGGGGTGGTCCTGACAACCCCGATGATCAATCTCTTGCTAACCGTGCTTGATCAGTCGCGCGCGCTGTTGACTCACGTGCAGTCGAATCAGACCGATGTTTCGGAAAATCAGGTCGAGGTCTTGATCAGCCAGCTTGAGGCGATGTATCAGGCCTGCACTTCATCCCCCCCTGCTCCCGCGGCTAAGGCCGCGACCCAAGCCGCAGTTCCACCTGCCCAAGCTGCCCAGGCAGCCAACTTAAGGGGTGAGGAGAGTGAAGCCAGATCTACTGACCTTGACGGCAGTTCAATTTTTGAGGCAGAAGTGGTCGCGGTAGCCGCAACGGCGGCTGAACCTGATCTGGCGGTCTGGGATGAAGCCAGCGCAACAGAGACAACAGCCGAGATAGACGAGATAGATACCCTGACCTATGTGCCCATCATGGACCCCGCCACGGATCCGGAATACGTGCAGATCTTTCTAACGATGGCTCAAGAAGAGATGCTGCGCCTCAATGCCGCCTTTGAGAACATAACCGACGAGGCCAGCCAGGCCGAGGCAGTTATTCAAGATGTAACCAGCAGCTTAACCCACGCGGCCCAACAAATGGGGTATGTTCGCCTGGTGGTCAGTCTCGAGCAAATCAGCGGAGCCCTCAGCGAGGCCGATCAGTCGGCGAAAGCCCAAAAACTGCAACAGGCTCAACTGAAACTGTTTGAGGAGTTGGCGGTCATTCAAGAGATATCCGGTTCGGAAGCGGCCGAGGATACGAATATTCCCAATTTTGCCTGGCTTTTTCGGCGCTGGCACGCTGAGCAAGTTTTTGCGGATCTGGCTCGCATGGGTGAAATTACCTCTGACTTGGACCAGGTGGTTGAGCAGTTCAAGAGCACCGGCGGGGCAGCCAGCCGGGGGCACCAACTCGCGGACGAAGCGTCTCACACCCTACAGGCTGTCTATCATAGTTGCGTCTTCTACAAAATAGAAGAGGCCGCCCACCTGACTCTGGCCCTGGAAGACTTGTATGCCCGGGCCGGACAGGGAGAGATGGTGATCAATGAAAAATTGATCACCTTAACTCAGTCTTACATTTCTTACCTGGGTGGGGCCATCGAAGACATCCGTGAAGGTGAAACACCTGATTTACAGCCCATAGAGGCTATGCTAAGACAGGCTACAGACGTTCTAGCCATGCACACGGAAGGCAGCGCGGCCCAAGTAACCCGCGATGTACTGGATCTTCTGGATTTGCCCCCGGATTTCAAGGAGGTGGCTACTCCGGAGAACCTCATCGAGATTGGTCAAGCCCTGCAGGCCGGAGAATTTTTTTATACGATTTTGGCTAATCTTGAACAGGATGAAACCATCAGTTTAGCATTTTTTGACTGGTTGCGGGCTGACGTAGGGCGCGTCATTACCAACGTGACCGTTTATCAGGATAACCAGTCGTTGTTTAATTTTTTGCTAGCCACGACCAAGCCCGAAGCGGAGTTACAAAAGGCCCTCACCCAGATCGATCCTACAGGAAAATATCTTTTGCTCACCCGTTGCACCTTGCGTAACGGGGTTGACCCCGGTCAAGTTCAGCCTCAGCAAACTAACCAGGCTAAAGTGGGGCGGAATGAGCCGGTGTCCAACAGACAGCAAGACCCTGGTAAGCTAAACAAGCTGAACGGTTTTTTAGAAACCATTGGCAAGCTCCTCACCAGCCAAGCCACTCTGCACGGGGTCTCGCAGCGCTTGGCTGAGGCAGACCCAGCCGAAGCCCTGAGGCGCCTGATCCGTCAGGCCAACGGCGACTGGCAAACAGCCTGGCCCCAAATTCAAAAGATTTTGGATGCCTGGAACGAGGACAGCCAGTTGCTAAGCCAAATTGATGCGGAAATTGGAGCCGGCCTGGGCCAACTGCACGAGATGGCGCTCGCCTTACGTACCCAACCGGTCGCCGGAGTATTGACTGGGCTGGAGGATTTAGTTAAGGAAACCGCTCAGCATCAGGGTAAGGTAATTGACTTTCAAGTAGCCGGCGCCGAGACTGAACTTGATGAAGAAGTGGTAGAGATCTTGGCTGACTCTCTCCAGCCACTGGTTTGGTTGCTGGCAACTTACAGTTTAGAAACGCCTGAGCAGCGCCGATTGGCCGGAAAATCTAACACCGGACAAATAAGCCTGGACGTTAAGAAGCAACAGGACCGGGTTCAGATCGTCATCACGGATAACGGGCGTGGGCTTGAAAAGGAAGGGGCGGCTGCCCTGGACGAGGCCGATGATCACAAACTCGATCTTGCTTCCAGGCTGGCCGAGATCCAAGCTAGCCTGCAAGCTCATCAAGGGACATTAACCGTCAGCCATGAGACAGGGATAGGTACCCGGCTGGTTATCGAACTACCGCTTAGCATGGTCGTCTTAGATGGACTGGTCGTGCGGGTGGGCCAAATTCATTACGTTGTACCGATCGGCGCGGTGAATCGTATTGTGAAACCTCAACCTGATGAGATTGTCCTTTCATCCGCTGATGGAGGACACCGCTTGCTGCGGCTGGCCGAAAATTTGATCCCAATTCAACACCTGATCGCCAATGGTCACAGCCAAAATGGGGCCGATGAACTGATGCTGGTGGTCGAACGGCACGAGCAGACTCTGGCTTTACCCGTTAATGAACTGATTGGCCAGCAGCAGGTGTTAACGCAGCCTCTTTACGGACACCTGGCTCACGTGTCCGGGGTATCCGGTTGTGCCTTACTCGGTGATGGGGCCGTGGGTATGATTTTGGACTTAAATTCGCTCTAGTTTAAGCAAACCCAATTACACGCTCCTCAATTACGTCGTTCCCCTGAGACTCTGAACTTGCTGAATTTTGGCTGAAAGGCCCAATTCGGCAAGTTCAGCCAATTCAATGCTCCGCTAAACAAATCTGTTTTCACCGTAAACTATGTCTTTACCGGTTTTTGGTTGTTGATCTAGACTGGCCTTGTTATAATAGTGATCAAACAGAAGATTACTCTGTGACTTGTTTGCCTGTCCGTGCTCAAACCGGCCAGCGTACGGCGTCACCTCGGACTGATTTTTAATAAAGAAGAGTCTCGGACGCACGTCAATGAAAACCGGATTAAAGATAGAAACTACCCTCTTCCTCTCCAAGTTAGCCTCGTTAAGAAAGAGCTGTCTTCGCCTCTTATCTTCAGGGTTGGCTGGCGCTAACAAAGGCTTACTCCTCCAAAAAACCCCTGCTCTTCAAATCAGTGACCAACATCAAGAAAGTAAATATATCTATACGGTGAAAGACAACGGGGTTGGCTTGGCGAGGTCGTTATTTTCTTTTTCCTACCTCAAAAAGGAGACTGACCGTGTATAATTTGGATGCGGTAGATATTCTGCTGGTGGAGGATAACCCCTACGACGCCGAATTGACCATCCGAGCTTTACAAAAACGCAATCTGGCCAACCAGTTGCACGTGGTGAAGGACGGCGCCGAAGCTTTGGATTTCATTTTTGGCCGGGGTGAATACGCCCAACGGCATCTGGCCTCACTCCCCAAAGTCGTGTTGCTTGACTTAAAGCTGCCCAAATTGAATGGGCTGGAAGTGCTGCAGGCGATCAAAACTGATGAGCGGACCCGCATGATTCCCGTGGTGATGGTCACTTCTTCAGCCGAGGATCCGGATATCAAAGCCGCCTATTTGCTGGGGGCCAATAGCTACGTGGTCAAGCCGGTTAATTTTGACGCTTTTATGGAAGCTATGAGCCAGCTCGGCTTCTATTGGCTGCTTGTCAACCAACGAGCCAGATAAATGCGGCATTGAAGGTCTCTAAGGGGCTAGTGCTCACGTCTCCGCGGAAACCTAGCCGGTTATGATCGTCCCCCGTTTCAAGATAGATTATAAGTTAAAACGGGAAGGGGAGAAACTGCTTCATGAGAGAAGCTATTCGCATTCTGATCGTTGAAGATCGGGCTACCGACGCCGAGTTGGCCCAGCGAGAGATCAACCGGGCCATCAAGAGCTGCCTCTTTCAGCGGGTGGAGACGCGCGAGGACTATCTGGCTGAGTTGGACATGTTCCAACCGGACGTGATCATTTCAGACTACAGTATGCCTCACTTTGACGGCTTAACCGCCTTACAACTGGCTTTGGAGCGGGTCCCGCTGACGCCGGTCATTATTTTGACCGGGGCCATCAATGAAGACACAGCCGTAGAGTGTATGAAAGCCGGGGCTACCGATTATGTAATCAAAGAGCATCTCAAGCGGCTGGGCCAGGCGGTCATCCATGCCTTGGAGGAAAAGAAACTTCGCCAGGCCAGGCGGCAGGCCGAAGAGGCGTTGCGCCAGAGCGAAGAGCGCTATCGAACCCTGGTTTACACCTTACCCGATGCTCTGATTGTGTCTGATCCGGCTGTTAAGGTCACTTATGCCTCAGCCTCAACCCTTCAACTTTTCGGCCACGAATCCGAAGTTGAGGTCATCGGGCGCCATGTGTTGGATTGGGTTCACCTCAACGATCAAGAAAAGGTAAAAAAGGCGATCGAGACGGTTTTGAGCGGCGGTGTGATCAGAAATCAGGAGTATTTGTTACTCAAAAAGGACGGCTCTAGTTTTTTCGGTGAAGTCAGCGCATCTTCCTTTAAGGATGGGCAAGGGCAGATCACAGGCATCATCATCATCAGAGATGTGACCGAACGGAAGCTGGCCGAAGAAGCTCGGGCTATCCTCGAAGAACGGCTGAACCACGCCCAGAAAATGGAAAGTATCGGCCAACTCGCCGGCGGCGTAGCGCACGACTTTAATAACCTGGTCACGATCATTCGCGGCTACAGCGACCTTATTCAAGCCGGTATGGCTACTAACGATCCGCTCTACGGTAAACTGGAGCAGATCCGGCAGGCCGGTGAACGAGCCGCGACCCTCACCCGCCAACTGCTCGCCTTTAGCCGTAAACAGATCTTGGCCCCCACGGCGCTTGACCTCAACAGCTTGGTCATCAACGTCCACAAAATGCTCGAACGCCTCATTGGCGAAGATGTGACTTTGGCCACTACCCTTCAGCCGGGGCTGTGGCCCGTCCACGCCGACCCCGGTCAAATCGAGCAGGTGATCATGAATCTGGTCATCAATGCCCGCGATGCGATGCCGACCGGCGGCAGGCTGACGCTTAAGACTCAGAATGTCCATCTTACTGACGACCATGCCCCCTCCCGGCTGGAAACTCTCACCGGCCCTTGCGTGATGCTGGCCGTAGCCGACACCGGCTGTGGAATGAACGAATCTATTCAAGCCCGGATCTTCGAGCCCTTTTTCACTACGAAAGAGCCCGGCAAGGGTACGGGGCTGGGCCTGGCGACCGTTTACGGCATTGTCAAACAAAGTGGCGGCGATATTACCGTCTACAGCGTGCCGGAGCAGGGCACTATTTTTAAAATTTACCTCCCGGCCGGCGAAGCTGTTTCAAACGGGCAAGCTGCGCCCCAGGCTCAGGTCACGCTGCAGGGCGGCAGTGAAACTATACTGCTGGTCGAGGATGAAGACATGGTTCGTGGTCTGGTTCGCGTGGTGCTGCAGGATAACGGCTACACCATCCTGGAAGCCCGCAATGGGGCCGCGGCCTTAATCCTGGCCGACCAGCACCCGGGCCAGATTGATTTGTTGATGACCGATGTGGTCATGCCCCAAATGAGTGGCCCCCAACTTGCCGAACAACTTTCCCTCCTCCGGCCTCACCTGAAAGTCCTCTTTATGTCTGGCTATACCGATGACGCGGTGGTCCGGCACGGCTTGCTGACGGCGGAAGTGGAGTTTCTGGCCAAACCGTTCTCTCCTCATAAGTTAGCCGCCAAGGTGCGGGAAGTACTCGATAAATAAGGGGCAAAAAAACCTTATCGCTTTTGAAAGCCTATGCGCTCTGCCTCAATAGGTCCAGCCGTCTCCAACTGCGTTTGACTCAGCCCTTCTCTTCCGCCATAATTCTTTTCATCTAACAATCGATAAGAGGCGACTATGACAGCAGTTGAAAACTTTAAATTGATCAAGGACGAGTACGTCACAGAGTACAACACCCGGGCCAAGCTTTACCGCCATCAAGGCACGGGCGCCGAGGTACTTTCGCTAGAGAATGATGACGAGAATAAGTGTTTTGGCATCACCTTCCGCACCCCGCCTCAGGACTCGACCGGCATCGCCCACATCATGGAGCACTCGGTCCTGTGCGGCTCGCGCAAGTACCCGGTCAAAGAGCCGTTTGTCGAGTTGATCAAAGGCTCGCTGAAGACCTTCCTCAACGCCTTTACTTACCCGGACAAAACTTGTTACCCGGTGGCCAGCACCAACGAGCAGGATTTCTATAACCTGGTCGATGTCTATCTGGATGCCGTCTTTTACCCCCGTATTCCACCCGAAACCCTGATGCAAGAGGGCTGGCACTACGAACTGGAAGACGCCACCGCGCCGCTGGTTTATAAAGGCGTTGTCTTTAATGAAATGAAAGGGGCCTACTCTTCACCGGAAAGCGTCTTGGGCCGCTACAGTCAGGAGGTACTCTTTCCGGAGCACACCTACGGCGTCGACTCCGGCGGTGACCCGGCCGAAATCCCCAACCTGACCTACGAGCAGTTCAAGCAGTTTCACAGCACCTACTATCACCCGTCCAATGCCCGCATCTTCTTCTACGGTGACGATGAGCCCAGCCGTCGTTTTGAGATTCTGCAAGAGTATCTTAAAGATTTCCAGGCTCAACCGGTCGAGTCGGCCATCGCCCTTTACCCGGCCTTTGACCGACCGCGCCAGGTGACTGTGCCCTACGACGCCAGCGACGAGGACGGTCAGGGCGGCAAAAGTTATATTACCGTCAACTGGCTGCTGCCCGAAGGCGCCGACCGGGAACTGACTCTGGCCCTCTCGATCTTGTCCTACAGTCTGGTCTCGACCCAGGCCTCCCCGCTGCGCAAAGCCCTGATCGACTCCGGCTTGGGCGAGGATACCGTCGGCGGTGGGCTGAGCGGTCACTTGCGCCAGATGACCTTTTCGACCGGTCTGAAAGGGGTTGCTCCCAAAAACGCTGATAAAGTCGAGCCCCTCATCCTGGAAACGCTGCAAAACCTGGTTAAAGACGGCATCGAGCCGGAGATGATTGAGGCTGCTTTTAACACCTTTGAATTCCGCTTGCGCGAAAATAATACCGGCTCCTTCCCGCGTGGTCTGTCGCTGATGCTGCGCTCGCTGACCAGTTGGCTGTATGAGCATGATCCCATCGAGGTGCTCGGTTTTGAAGCGCCTTTGGCGGCCGTTAAGGCCAAGTATGAAACCGACTCTCGCTTTTTTGAGCAGCTTATTGAAGCGCACCTGCTGCAAAATCAACACCGGGTCACCCTGACCCTTTCTCCGGACCCAACCCTGCGCCAGCGTCAGGAAGCCGAAGAAGCCGAGCGGCTGGCTCAGGCCAAGGCTGCCATGAGTCCCGACGATATTCAAGCCGTCATCGAGACGACCAAAGAACTGAAGATGTTGCAGAGCACGCCCGATCTCCCCGAGGCGTTGGCGAAAATTCCGCGCCTCACTCTGGCCGATCTGGATCGAGCAGAAAAGACCATTCCCATTGAGGTTGCCGAGTTGGCGGAGTCAACCCTGCTGCACCACGATCTGTTCACCAACGGCATCGCCTACTTGAGTGTCGGATTTGATTTGCACACACTGCCGCAGGAGTTACTGCCCTACATCTCGCTGTTCGGTCAGACCCTGACCAAAATGGGCACCACCAGCGAAAGCTTTGTCAAGCTGTCCCAACGCATCGGGCGTAAAACCGGGGGGGTTTGGACTTCGTCGGTGATCTCGGCCGTGAAGGATCAACCCGAGGCTGAGGCCTGGTTGTTTTTGCGCGGCAAGGCAACGATGGCCCAGGCCGATGACTTGTTCGACATTCTGCGCGACGTGCTTCTGACGGTCAACCTCGACAACCAAGAACGCTTCCGCCAACTGGTTTTAGAAGAGAAAGCCGGCGAAGAAGCAGGTCTGGTCCCGAGTGGGCATATGGTCGTTGATACCCGGCTGCGGGCCAAGTTTAATGAAGCGGACTGGGCTGATGAGCAGATGCACGGCGTCAGCTATCTCTTCTTCCTGCGCCAGCTCGCTCACGATGTCGAGCACGATTGGCCCGGCGTCCTGGCGAAGCTTAAGGATATCCACCGCACCCTCCTCAACCGGGAGAGCATGTTGGTCGATGTCACGCTGGACGCCGATAACTGGAACCAGTTCCGACCTGGACTTCAGGGCTTCCTGGCCGCGCTGCCGGCCAGGCCGGCTTCCCATGCCTATTGGACGCCGCCCGCCCCCTTCGAGCACGAAGGTTTGATTATCCCGGCCAAAGTCAACTACATCGGCAAAGGCTTTAATCTGTACGATCTAGGCTACGAGTTGCACGGTTCGCATATGGTTATCACCAATTTCCTGCGCACCAGTTGGCTGTGGGAGCGGATCCGGGTGCAGGGCGGTGCCTACGGCGGCTTCTGTTCGTTTGATGCGCATTCCGGCGTCTTCAATTATCTCTCTTACCGGGATCCCAATCTCCTCACCACCCTCGATAACTATGATGGCGCGGCCCAGTTTCTCAGCCAACTCGACCTTAATCAGGACGAACTAACCAAGAGCATTATCGGCGCGGTCAGCCAACTCGATGCCTACCGCCTGCCGGACGCCAAGGGCTACGCCTCGATGCTGCGATACCTGCTCAAGGTCAGCGACGAACAGCGCCAGCAGCGGCGAGACGAGGTTTTGGCCACTACCATCGAGGATTTCCGCCGTTTTGCCGAGGTGCTGGCCGAGGTCAATCACCACGGCCGGATTGTGGTCTTGGGTTCGCAAGAGGGAATTGAAGCGGCCAACCAGGCACGCGGCGGCAACTGGCTGCGAGTTGAGAAAGTCTTATAAATCCTGTGTAAATAGGAGGGCAAACCTTGGTTTGCTAGCAGAGCAAGCTCTGCACTCCATTTTCAACTGTCGGACTCCGCTGAAAATACTGTCTTCTGGAGTGCGGCATGTATGCCGCACTCCAAATTTTCACTTCTATGTCCATCCTCCCTCAATCCTTTTTTAGTCGCCCTACCCTAACCGTGGCTCGTGATTTGCTTGGCCAGCGGCTGGTTCGCGACCTCGACGGGCAGCGACTGAGCGGGATCATCGTTGAGACCGAAGCCTACATCGGCCCCGACGACACTGCCAGCCATGCCAGCCGGGGCCGCACGGCTCGCACCGCCGTAATGTTTGGACCGGCCGGGCAAAGCTATGTCTATTTTGTTTACGGCATGCACTATATGCTGAATGTGGTCACCGAAATGGTCGACTTTCCGGCAGCGGTCCTGATCCGCGCGCTGGAACCGGTCGAAGGCATGACCGCCATGGAGGCCCGGCGACGCAGTGGTCGCCGGGTGCTGAAGCCAGAGCAGTTAACCAATGGACCGGCAAAGTTATGCCAGGCCTTGGGCATCGATAGGGGCTTGAACAACATCTCACTGACGACCGGTAAGGAGTTGTGGATCGAGCCGGTTGCTCTCCTTCCCCCCGAGCTGATTAGGACCGGCCCTCGCGTTGGTATCGACTATGCGAACCACGCCGACCGCCTGGTACCATGGCGCTTCTGGCTGAAGCACAACCGGTTTGTCTCACGTGTGGCTTAGGCGCCAGAGCACGAACAGGGTTAGGATGCCCAACACCAGCAGAGCCATCAGCTTAAAGAGCCGGACTTCGATCACCAAGGCCAACATCCCAAATGTAGCGCAGAAGGTGTAGTAAAGCAGCACAATCTGGCGCTGGCTCAGCCCAACATCGAGCAAGCGATGGTGCAGGTGGTCTCGCCCGGCCCGGGTGGGCTGACCCCGCCGCCAGCGTCGAATGATGATCCAGGCCACATCGATGATGGGGATCCCGAGGACGAGCAGCGCGGTCGCCACTTTAGCCGGGGCCAGAATCGACAGGCTGGCCAGGGCATAGCCCAACAGCATACTACCGCCCCCCATGAAAACGCGGGCGGGGAAAAAATTAAACGGCAAAAAGCCCAGGCAAGCCGCGGCTAGGGCCAACGGGAAGAGGGCCACGGTCGTCTGGCCCAGGCTGTAAGCGTGGATGGCAAACAGCAGCCCGGCAATGGCCGCCACCCCGGCCGCCAAACCATCGAGGCCATCCAGCCAGTTGACGGTATTAATCATTCCGGTCACCCAAAACACGGTCAGCGGATAAGTTATCCACCACGGAAAATCTGTTTGACCAAGAACCGGCAGCGTAACGCGCTGGAAGATGATGTCGAAAAAGATGGCGATCAGGGCGGCCACAAACTGAGCCGCGTACTGCCGACCGGGGGATAACTCCTTCAAATCATCCCACAAGCCAACGCCGAACATAAAAATACTCCCCACCAGCACCCCGGTGAGGAGTTTACGATCTTCCGGGCCGATGGGTTCCCACCAGCCTACCGCACTTAAACCGAAAACCAGCCCGCCGGTGCCCACAAAAGCGGTAAACAAAGCCAGCCCGCCGAGGCGAGAAACTTCACCTTGATGCTGCCGCCGCCCACCCGGCCGGTCAACAAATCCGTACCGTTGCCCTAATTTGATGGATAGAGGCGTCACAAGTAAACTTATGGCAAAGGCAACCAAAGCGATAGTGGCGTACATACGCCCTCAAAGATAGGCAGGTTGCGGCAAATGAGCAAATGGAGGGACGGAATGAAGACTGTTCTCCTGTTACGTCACGCTAAATCAAGTTGGGACGACTCCGGCCTGGCCGATTTTGAGCGCCCCCTGGCCAAACGGGGCAAGAAGGATGCGCCGCGGATAGGTGAAGTGCTGGCCGACTTTGAGATGGTGCCGGATATAATCCTATCGTCGCCGGCGGTTCGAGCCAAGGAGACCGCTGAGTTGGTGGCCGAGACGAGCGGTTACCGGCACAGCATCGAGTGGCACCACGGCTTCTACGGGGGCGGCAGTGAGGACTTGATTAGTGCGCTGCAGCGCCTGCCGAACAAGATCGAGCGGGCAATGCTGGTCGGGCACAATCCAACGATGGAAGAAACAGTCGCTACTCTGGTTACAGGGCACTTAACCGAACTGCATGACAATTACTCGATCAAAATTCCAACCGGCGGGCTGGTTTGCCTGGAACTTCAGATTATGGATTGGACGGCCGTTGAACCTGGCGATGCTGTTTTACAGTGGTTTATCGTTCCCCGGTTGATCAATGCCATAGGTTAATTTGATCCTGCTTGACTGCTATTCATAGATCGGCTATATTAACTCCCTACACTAAATCGAACAGGTAATCTGTGACCAACGAAAAAAAATCAAAGAAGGATCCTAAACCGACGACCGTTCTTTTTATCCGACATGGGGAAAACGAGTGGACTAAAAGCAATAAACTGGCCGGGCGAACCCCCGGAGTTTATCTTAATGACCAGGGGCGAAAACAGGCGGCAGCCTTAGGCCAGCGCCTGGCAGAAGCTAAGCTTAGCGTCATTTATGCCAGCCCGTTGGAACGGACTATGGAAACGGCTCAGGCCATCGCTCAGCATCATCAGCTTGAGGTCCTCCCTCGACCTGGTTTGCTGGAAGTAGACTACGGCCAGTGGACCGGTGAAGAGATTAAGAAGCTGGCCAAAAAGAAGTCCTGGTCGCAGGTGCAGTTTTATCCGAGCGGCGCCGGCTTTCCGGGCGGCGAAACAATGTACGAGATGCAGACGCGGTTTGTCCGTGAGATCAACTGTATTGTAGCCGAACACCCGGAACAGACCGTAGCCCTCGTTGGTCACGCCGACCTGATTAAGTCAGCGGTGGCTCACTATTTGGGCGTTCATCTCGATCTGTTTCAACGGATTGTTATCAGCACGGCTTCAATCACCACGGTCAACTTTACCTTTATGGGGCCACGTGTCGTCTGCGTCAATGATACCAATCATAATCCGCCGCCACCTAAGCAGTAAAACCTCGTTAGGAGTGCAGTATGGCTAGAAAACTCCTGGATCTCAATCCAGTGTCACGCATTACCGTTGGCGCTATCGGCGAACCCGGCCAGCGCATCTTCTTGCTTCAAGCCAGTTATCAAGATCAGACGGTGACGCTCAAAATTGAAAAAGAGCAGGCTCGAGTCCTGGCTAGCAGTACCACCGAGCTTTTGGAGGAGTTGGATGATAAGTATCCTCACGCCTACTCCAAGTTTGACCATCCACTTAGTTCTGACCTGATGCTCCAAGAGCCGGTCGAGCCGGCCTTTGTGGTTGGTCAAATTGGGCTGGGTTATGATCAAGAGCAGGACCTGGTGGTCTTGGTCGTCCAAGAAATCCAAATCGACGAGAACGAGGACATCGCTACGGTCCGTTTTTGGGCTACGCGCCCGCAAATGGAGGCGATGAGCGAGCATACCTTGCAAGTGGTCAATCAAGGACGCCCGATCTGCCCGCTCTGTAACTCGCCCATTAACCCCGATGGTCACTTCTGCCCGCAGAGCAATGGCTTTGAAAGAGTGCAATGGCCCGCATAAAACGACGATTTTCAGTGGAAACGGTTCTGACCAAGATTGAGACAGTCCGCCGGTTAGCTGCCAGCCGCTGTGAAGACCCTGACTGCGATACCGCTTGTTTGACCACGCTGTTAACCGGTCAGCTTGATCTGCAAGGACTGATGCCGTGGAGTTCCAACTATACCTTCCTGGTAGCGCTGGGCAATGGCGAAGCGAACAGTTCAGTGTTGGCTATCTACAAGCCTGGCGATGGCGAACGTCCGTTATGGGATTTTCCCGACCGCACCCTTTGCAACCGTGAGTTTGCCTCTTATTTGGTCAGTCAGGTGCTCGGCTGGCCTAGCATTCCAACCACCGTCCTGCGGGATGGTCCCCACGGTATCGGGAGCGTGCAACGCTTTATCGATGCGGATTACGAAGCTCACTATTTCAACATGCGTGAACTGCCCGGCTATCAAGAGGAATTCCGCCGGTTGGCCTTGTTCGATTATGTTGTCAACAACGCCGACCGGAAAGGCGGTCACTGTCTTAAAGGCAAAGATGGCCGGCTGTGGGCCATCGACCACGGCCTGACTTTCCACAGTGATCCCAAACTCCGCACCGTCATCTGGGAATTCGGTGACCAGACCATCCCCGATAAACTGCGAGCCGATCTAATTCACCTTCATATGCTGATGGAGGACTCCGAGTTGTGCGCGGTGCTCGCGGATCTCATCGCTGCTCGGGAGGTCGAGGCCTTCCGCCAGCGCCTGAAAAACCTCACCTCCAGTGGCCGGTTTCCCACCGCTCGGTATGGCCGGAGTGTGCCGTATCCCCCAATTTAACCTATCCGCCTGCCAAGAGGACTGTTTGCTGGAGAGGCTCGATCAACAGCGCCGGATATAGGCCCACCAACAAGCAGCCCAGACAGAGAATAGCAGTTAGAATAACCAAGAGCCGGGGCTCTCTCAGATTTACGCCAGTTCGACGATCCGGCGGTTTATTACCCTCTTGCAGCGTGGCATGAAGACCTCGCAGGTAGCCCACAGCCACGCCGAGCCCGCCAAGCACCAACAACACTACCCCCCGCGGATCAACCTCGGCCATGCTCATAAGCAACTGCCAGGTGGGAGCAAAGCCGGGCGTAAATGGCACCCCGGCCAGCGTTAGCCCGCCAAGGACAAGCCCGGCGGTTGCCACCGGCATATGGCGAGCCATACCCTGCACATAGGTAAAACCATCGCTGGTGGCCCGGAGATAATACACCGACGTACCGAGGGCAATCAGGGTCAGGGCCAAAGCTCGCACCACCAGACTGACCAGAATTGCCAGCACGGCCGCTTTCTGTCCTACTCCCAAGAAGGTTAGAATACAGCCAATATTATACAGCGCCGCGTAGCCCATTAACTCGCTGAAGCCGCGCTGAACGCTAGCCATTAGCCCACCGATGAACGCCGTGGCTAACCCGGCGATAATGATCCCGTCGATCAAAAATGAAACGTTGATCAACTGGGGCAGGTCAACCAAGAGTTTGATAAATGTGGAAAAGGCAATAGCCGGGAAGCTAATGAGGACAAAAGCGGCCGTCACGGGTGATGATTCGCCGGCCGTGCCGGTTAACCAACCGTGGAAAGGAATTACCGCTAACCAAACCGCAAACCCAAGACCGGCCAGGAGGGCGACCTGGTTTAAGACCCGGCCTGAGGTTAACAAGCCGGTCGACTGGGCTAGATCGATGCGCCAGGCCGCCAGGAGAAAAACCGGTGTGGCCAGTGAGGTCAACACTAAAAAACGCAGGGATGCCCGCGTTGACTCCAGCCGCTGGGTTTGGATCACAAAGACCATCAAAATAGCCGCCAATTGGATAAAGATGGCCGTGATACCTAGATGTGCGGATAAACTGGCCGCGACAAAAAGGGACAGGATAATCAACGCCGCCGGGTAAAAGACTCGACCTTCCTGGCCGGTTACCTTGCCAAAATAACCGACGCGCCCTTCCTGGATAAAAGAGTTTAGGGTCAAAATGAGAAACAGCACTGCCGTCGCAGCAAACAGTAAAGCCAGGATTGCCTTAGAGTGAGCGTCGAAAGCCACAGGCCGGCCGAGCAGGCTGGTTACCGGGCCAGTAGGCAGCCAAATGACCAGACCGGCCAAGATAAGGGTGATCACTGCCCCGACGATGGCCCCCACCCCTACTCGCCGCAGTAAATAGACAACCGGGGCGAAACCAATGGGTATAGCAATGAGCCAGAACGCCGGGGCCATTAGCGCTCTCCCTCCAGGCCGCCCGTGCCTTTGACCACCATCAAATAGCCTATGGCCAGAGCAATCAATAAGTTGACCGTTCCCCACAACCCGGTTAAAAGTAAACTCCGTTCGGCCGTAGCGTAAAACAGATCGAAGCCGGTTAGGGCGGTCAACAATCCTACGCCGGCCCGGAGCGGCTCCTCGGTCAAAACCAGGGCCAACACCCCGGCCAGTCCCAGCCAATAGACAGCGGTTGTAACGCTCCCCACCGGCTCCGGCAGAGGGAACGTGTTGCCTAGCGTAATCGCTACCAAGAGGATCAACAACGCCCCAAAGAGTTGGAATATCAGGTTGCTCACCTGCCGCGGCGAGTCTGGCCCTAACCAGGCCAGGCGTAGATCCCGCCAACGCCGGATGGAAATCATGGCAGTCAAAGGTGAATTGGCCAGCCGGCCCGAGACCTGGCGAGCTGATAGAAATAGAATCGGGCAGATAAACGCGCCGATCAGCACCTTTAGCACCGCGATATCCGGACGCACCAGCCGAACCAGAATTATCCCAACCAGGATATACTGAGCCAACAAGGTCATAATCAGCACTCGCCAGTCCCGAGAGAGCAAGAGCAACCCGGCCGTAAAAAACAGACCCAACAGCGCGGTTTCATACGTAATTGACTGGACATAACTAATGATTTCAGGCAAACTCGGCATAACTCACCTCGACGCCGAACTGAGCAAGATGATCAATGACCCAATCAAAGCCGAAAAAATGGCCCAGCCCAAGTAATGCTGGCCCTCCGTGATCACCCGCCACCGCAAGAGACCGCGGCTCACCCCATCGAACAAGCGCTGCCCCAAACCGAACAACCCTAACAGATAGGCCTGCCGCTCGAGCCACCCAGCCGGCAAATCGAACTGAGCGATCATCATTTGGCGCCGGTAACCAATTATGAGGGCAATGATCAGGATCGCTACCAGGATAACGATGGCGGCCCCTGAAGGCGGCGTACTGCTGATCGATAGATTGAGCCCGGTTAAATAAAAGAGGATAAATGGAGCCACCCCCGGTACGAGCCAGGGAGTAATGGCCAAAACGCCAACATGTAACCAGCGACTATCTCGAGCATATCCGCGCATAACCATTGTCAGCCAGTAGCGGATCAACCCGCTTAGCCCCAGAATTTCAGCCGCTAAAGCGAGCAGGAGGAGGGCCAGGTTGCTGGTTGTCAGCAGTGACGCGTAGATCGACACTTTGGCCAACCAACCCAATGAAAACGGTACGCCGATCAGGGTCAGAGTAGCCAGTGCCGCCGGCAGATATGGCCAGAACCAAGCTTGTTCTGGCTTCCCAGGCAGTCCCGGCAGGGGCGTGATCGACAGAATCAACCAACTCAAGAGCAGGCCGGTGGCAAAAGCGACTAGCGCCCCGCTGGGCAGCGGTCCAGCCAGCAGCAAGAGTAAAGCTTCGGCTAACACCAGCCAGCCTAGTATCTTCGAGCGAAACTGGCTCGGGGCTCCCGCCTCGCTCTCATCTGAGCTGGTCAGCCAGCTTAGCAAGCCGGCCAGCAGCATTATCGCCACAATCAACCACCGCACTAACTCGGGCAGAGGTTCATTCATCACCCGCAGAGCCAAATAGATACCGCCGGTCAGAGTTAAACCCTGATAAACTAGCCGCTCGTTCAGCGGCCAACCGGCCAAGGTCGCCGCCTCCAAGAGCGGCATCAGCCCTAACCGCAACCACAAGGCCAGTCCCAACAAGAACAAGCCGGCGGGCGCAGCTAAGCCGGCCATAAGGATCGCGGCTGTGGTTAGCACGCCTAAAAAGATCCGTGCCGCGCCAATGGCCCGATAACGAGGATCAAGTCTTAACCCGAAAATAACCGCCACCGTGTCAAAAGCAACCCCAACGTAGGCTAGGGCCAGGCTATCAGCCGCGCTCAGCAGCAAGCAGGTCCCGGCCCCCAGGAATAACCAACCGGCCGTCCGAACGCGATCCTCTGCCTGCCCCGAGACTGAAATATGCTCGAAGCGGAGGAGAGCCACCAGCAACAACATAAGCAGAACGATCATGAAAAAGGCCAGGTTAAAGGTATCGATTTGGAGGGTCAGACTGATAACCGGCTGGGCCATGCCGAAATTCCAACTCGAAATTACCTGCGCAGCCGGCTCATTACCACTGGCTATACGAATGAAAAGAAGGCTAACTCCGGCCATCCCAATCAAAGCCAGCACACTGTAGGAGCGAACGCCGGGATGTTGCTGCCAGCGTAGGGGCAGGCGGGGGACCACCACAGACAAAATGAAGGCGCCCAACAGCAAGATAGCCGCCGGCGCCAGTGGAGACAAGGATCCAGTCAACATGGGAGCGAAATTTTATCACAACCGCTGAGGTTGAACAATTTACCGGTCGCTCCTGGTTAGCTTTTTGATAGAGGGGCCAAAATTAGTTACAATTACGTTTTATCTGATTTAGGAGCAGCTTGGCGTGGCGGATAGCGGTTACAAAAGCATCAGTCGCATTGATGAACCTAGCAAAAAAACTCACGGATGGTATGTGCGGGTCTACTCCAAAGGCAGTATGTACGCTAAGTTCTTTAGCGATGCCCGTTACAGCGATGCCGACCAGGCTCTAGCCGCAGCGGTCGAGTATCGGGATGCTCTAGAGCACAAATTAGGCAAACCCCGCAGTGAGCGCACCGTGGTCCAACGCAGTCCTCGCAACCAATCCGGCGTTATCGGGGTGCGACGGCGGACCAAAAGTTCCGGTAAAAAGGGACGTGAAGCGGGGTACGAGGTCTTCGAAGTGACTTGGAATTCTGCCTCTGGCCGGATGCACCGCACCTCTGTCTCCATAGATAAGTACGGAGAGGTAGAGGCCTTTCGGCGGGCGGTTGAAATCCGCCAGCAAAAAGAGCGAGAAATTTACGGCCCTGCCGTTGAGGCAGAATAGCGCTTGAAAATCACCAAAGTTTGAGCTACACTAAAATCAGTGGACTATTAACGTGAGGTGAAAAATGCCAAGAGCTGATGATAACGGTCCTTTTAAGGAATTTACTTTTGATGATTGGATCCGCCAGGGATTCGAAGGGTTTCAGAAAGAGTTCCAGGGGGGCTTTGAAGAGTTTCGCAAGCAGTTCGATCAGAATTTTGAGGAGTTTCAGGCGGAATTCAAGAGCGCCAAAAGTCAGTTTGATATGCCTGAATTCCGCCAACATTTGCGAAACGCCTCAAGAGAACAGTTACTGGCTATGCGAAGCTTGATTGACAAAGCTCTAGAATATTTAGACCGGCAAGAAGAGCATCACAAGGCTTAACCCGTCTGTACTTCTCTGAAAATACCCCCACCCCAGCCCTCCCCTGAACAATGTCGGGGGAGGGCTGGGGTGGGGGTAGGCTAGGTTTTTATTCTCGGTGTCGTCCCGCCTAAGAAATCAATTCCGGCGGCAGATGATCAAAACGATTGAGATAACGAATATCGACTTCCCCGCCGGGACGGAAATCAATCCGGGTAATGGCTGTGTTGTAGTGATGGTAGAAAAGATGGATTCCGGGCAGTTGGCTGGTCAGGGCTTTGATTAAAGCATCGATAAAACCCCCATGGGTGACGAGAGCGATATTCTCCCGCAAGGCGGCTCGCTCTCGAAGTTCACGCACCACGCGTATGGCGCGACCCTGGCAGCCTGGCCAGTCTTCGCGACCCCATTCCGGCTTCCACCAACCCTCGTCCGTAATTGTCGACGGCAAGTGATAGTCCGGGAAGTCCCGCAGAATAGCCGCCCGGTCCAACCCTGGATAAGCGACCACGCCCCGATCGCCGCCGTGATCAAGATAAATACCGCCATGCTCATGGATATCGAGCCAGATCCGGGGCGTTAACCCCAGAGCATGACCAATCGGGCGAGCGGTCAGCAAGGCGCGATGCATGGCGCTACAATAGAGATGGTCGATCTTGTACCGTTGCCGGCTGTCCGCAGCCGTGTCTTCTTCCGAAACACCGATGATATACTCTGGATCGATGCCCCTGGCCAGATGTCGCGCCACAATTTCGGCTTGCCGGAACCCCAGATCGGTCAGGTAGGGGTCCGCCACTCGGTCGGCTTGATTGGCCAACATGTTATTAACCGATTGGGCGTGGCGAATGATATATAACCTCATTAGTTAAATCCTCTCTTGTTTAACAAACAAAAGCGCAAAGTTTCAAAGATGACAGCCTACCGTCCGCATCTTTGCCTCTTTGCGCCTTTGCCCTAAAGTGCTTGTTGTTTTAGTTAAAGGCCCTTCATACTCAATCCAATCCGGCCTCGATTCTTGTCGACGCTAATAACCCGCACCTTAACCACATCTCCCACACTGACCACTTCAAACGGACTCTTGATATAGCGATCAGAGAGCTGGCTGATGTGGACCAGTCCGTCCTGTTTGACGCCAATATCGACAAAAGCGCCAAAATCGACCACATTTCGGACCGTACCGTTTAAGAGCATCCCCTCTTTCAAATCATCCATCGAGAGCACGTCGCGGCGTAGGAGCGGCGGTGGTAGTTCATCCCGCGGGTCACGCCCGGGTTTGGCCAACGAGTCGAGAATATCGACCAGCGTCAACTCTCCAACTTTCAGACTGCCGGCCAATTGGCCCAGATTCGATTGCTTGCGCAGCCGCTCGATCCGGGCCGGCAGATCTTTCTCGTCACCGCGCGCGCCAAGGTGCTGGAAGAGGCGCTCGACGACCGGGTAACTTTCCGGATGGATGAAAGTGTTGTCAAGGCGTTGGTCGCCGTCGGGGATTTTGAGAAAACCGATGGCTTGCTCGTAAGTTTTATCGCCCAATCCTTTGACCTGGCGCAAGTCGGCCCGTTGCTTAAACGGGCCGTGCTCTTCTCGATGCTTGACGATGGCATTCGCGGTGCGGCGGCTAATGCCGGCCACGTAACTAAGCAGGGCGGCACTGGCCGTATTGACATCCACCCCGACGTGGTTGACGGCGCTTTCCACGACCGCATCCAACGTTTCTGACAGCCGCTTCTGATTAACATCGTGCTGGTAGAGGCCCACCCCGATCGACTTGGGATCGATCTTAACCAGTTCAGCCAGCGGGTCTTGCAGCCGGCGAGCTATGGAAACAGCCCCGCGCATGCTCACATCAAGATCCGGAAACTCGGCCCGGGCCAAATCACTGGCGGAGTAGACCGAAGCCCCAGCCTCATTGACGATGATGTAAGCCAGTTCGCGGTCAGGCACCTTGGGCTGGGCCTCGGCAATAACTTCGGCGGCCAGGCGCTCTGTCTCGCGGCTGGCGGTGCCGTTGCCAATGGCCAGAATGTCGGCTCCCTGCTCGATGAGCAGTTTGACCAGCGTTGTTTTAGCTTGATCCCAGCGTTTCTGCGGTTCGTGCGGGTAAATTGTCTCGCCGGCCAAGAATTTACCAAATGGATCGACCAATGCCATTTTACAGCCGGTGCGAAAGCCTGGATCGAGCCCGATTACGCTTTTGCCCCGGACCGGCGGTTGGAGGAGAAGCTGCCGCAAATTAGCCCCAAAAGTCTCGATGGCATGATCATCGGACGTAGTCGTCAGTTCACCCCGCAGTTCGGACTCAATCGAGGGGGCTAGCAGTCGTTTGTAACCGTCGGCCACGGCCATACGGATCTGTTCGCTGAAGACCGCTTTGGGATTGCTAACCTTATAAGCCTGGATGGCCCGAATCAACTCATCATCCGGCCCTTCCAGCTTGGCCTTGAGGATGCCCTCACGCTCTCCCCGATTGATGGCCAGCAGCCGGTGAGCCGGGATCTTGCGGAGCTGTTCGCGAAAGTCATAGTAATCGGCGAAAACCCGGCGTTCATCCTTGGCCTGATCGGCGGCAGTGACCACCAGCAACGCCTCGCGGCGGTTACGATCTCGCACCGCAGAGCGGACTTCGGCATCTTCGGCGATCGCCTCGGCGATAATATCCCGCGCCCCGGCCAAGGCATCTTCCGGAGTCGACACCTGATCGTTGATAAACCGGGCCGCTATGGCTAACGGGTCACCCGTGAGCAGATCTTGGTTAAGAATCTGCTCGGCTAACGGCTCCAGACCGCGCTCGCGAGCTATGGTGGCCCGGGTGCGACGCTTAGGTTTGTAGGGTAAGTACAGGTCCTCGACCTCTTGCAGGGTCACCGCCGCCTGTATTTTCTGGCGCAAGTCGTCGGTTAGTTTCCCCTGCTCCTCGATACTATTGAGGACGGTTTCCTTGCGAGCCTCAAGGTTACGAAGGTAGGTAAGCTGTTCCAGGACGGTCCGTAGTTGAGCCTCATCCAGGCCGCCGGTGACCTCTTTACGATAGCGGGCCACAAACGGCACGGTGTTCTCGGCATCAAACAGTTCAATGGACCGGGCAACTTGATCACGGCGAACTTTAAGTTGTTCGGCAATGGTTTGAGCAACGTCGATGGCCAAAGTTGGGTGACTCCTTACCGGCTAGGAAAATACAGTCACCAAAGAATAGCACGGAAAAGTTGTGGGGGCAAAAGAATCAAAAAAGCCGGGCTGCCACGACCCGACTTTTTCAAAAGGAGGAGAAAAGAGCGTCAATTGTTTTGACAGTCATGAGTATAGCCAGTCTGTCTTAAGTTTACTTGACGCGTCCTCAATGGAATTTATACGGAAACCCTACGCAGCTTGGGAGCCTGATCTACCGGGTTACCGGTTGGCCAAGATGGCGGTTTGGCTCAAGAAACGCCCCGGGCGGGACGCCAAGATGATTTGGCAAATCCTGAGTGTGACTCTACAATGCCCATGTGGGCTGGAAACAGGAGCGCTTTTGTGCGTAACTCTCGATCGTTTTGGACCGGTATTCTACTGGGCGGAACTATTTTTTTCCTTTGCAATGTAGCCGGTTACTTGCTGGTTAACACTTGGGGGCCTATTTATCTGCGGACCAATCGGCCATTGACCCAAACCGCCACGGCCGGCCCGACGCTGGAAGTCGTCATCTTCAGTACCCCGACAGCCGCCATGTTAGAGTCGGTCCCCACCGTTTCGATTGCGCCCGGTACGCCGGCGCCGCTCCTCCCTACGGTTACCCCGGGCCTGCCGCCTCCCGAAGCTTCACCCATTGCCTCCATACCGGCTGAAACGCCGACCCCTACCGTTTTGGCCCGCGCCGACCGAGCCGCGACGAAGGCTCGCATTGACGTTTCCGGCAAGCTAGAAGTACTCAGCCACCGAACCTACATTGATGAGTTGGGCTGGCACCACATCGTCGGGGAGGTCCAAAACAATGCCGACATCCCCTTGGAGTATGTTGAAGTCGTGGCCAAACTGTACGACGTTGACGGGGAAGAGATCGGGACCAAGCTGACCTTCACCGAACCGGACGTGATTTACCCCGGCGGCAAAGCCCCCTTTGATCTGGTCACCATTCGTCGCTCGCAGTGGAAATTCATTGACGACTATATTCTGCAAGTCAAGGGCGATGCTGCTTCGGAGCTCATCAACGAAAACCTCGTTTTGCTTAACCAGAACAGTTGGATCGAGGGCGACTTCCTCTATGTTTCCGGCGAAGTCCAAAACACCGGGAGCACGCCGGCCCTGGTCAAGCTGGTCGTCACCCTTTATGATGCCAATTTGAATGTGATCAACACCAACTGGTCCTACGCCGACCGCGGGATTCTCATGACCAGTGACACTTCATCCTTTTTGGTCAAGTTCAGCCACGAAGTTGATCCGGACAATTACAGCTACCGGATTCAAATCGAAGAAGAGGCTGTTCAGGGCGAAGATTGAGCTTGAAATAAAGAGCGCCCCTGGCTCGGATGCCAGGGACGCAGCGGGGATGCGGTGTGTGGATTTTGCCTGCCACACTCAGGCGGTAAGAGAGAGACGCCTAAGCGTCAATTCGGGATTGGCTACAGTTAAGAGACGCGGCGATTTTGCATGCGCTTCCGCAGGAAGGTGGGCACCTCTAAATCATCTGGGTCGTAGTTAGGCGCCGGCCGGACGGGTTCCTCGCGAGCGGCATAGTTTTCGCGCGTCTTGTACTGCGGAAAAGCAATCGTTTTATTGCTATCGAGACTGCTAGACGGGGTCTCGGCAGGCCGGCGAGGATTACCGCTGCTGCCGGTAACGATAGGCCGGCGCTGCGCCACGGCCTCAAAACCGGTGGCGATCAGGGTAATCCGCAGTTCGTCATCGAGGCTGTGATCAATGACCGCGCCGAAGATAATGTTGGCATCGGGGTGAGCCTTGCGCCGCACAATTTCAGCCGCTTCATTGACCTCATACAGGCTAAGATTGGGACCGCTGGTAATGTTGAACAGAATACCGCGGGCACCATCAATAGAGACATCCAGCAAGGCGGACGAGACCGCAGTTTCAGCCGCCTGAATGGCCCGGTTCTCACCGGCGGCTACACCCACCGACATCAGCGAGGCGCCACCCGAAGTCATAATCGAGCGGACATCGGCAAAGTCGAGATTGATCAGGCCGGGTACGGTAATCAGCTCCGAGATGCCCTGGATACCTTGACGCAGCACGTCATCGGCCACCCGGAAAGCATCGGTCATGCTAGCCTTCTTATCGACAATTTCCAACAGGCGATCGTTGGGAATAACAATCAGGGTATCAACATTTTCCTTTAGCCGTTCGATTCCTTCAGAAGCCAGACTTTGCCGGCGCGATCCTTCAAAGCTAAACGGCTTGGTGACCACCCCGATAGTCAGGGCGCCCGTGCCTTTGGCAATCTCGGCGATAATCGGGGCCGCGCCCGTGCCGGTACCGCCGCCCATGCCGCAGGTGACAAAGACCATATCCGACCCGGCAATGACCTCTTCCAAATCGTGCGAGGATTCTTCGGCGGCTTTGCGGCCATACTCCGGGTTACCGCCGGCCCCCAGGCCGCGGGTCAACTTATCGCCGATGCGAATGCGTTGCGGCGCTTCACTTAAAATCAGAGCTTGGGCGTCGGTGTTTACGGCAATAAAGTCCACGCCCCGCAGCCCTTCGGCAATCATTCGGTTAACGGCATTGCTGCCGCCGCCGCCAACTCCGACCACTTTGATCTGGGCAAAGTTTTCCGGCTGCATTGCATAATCATGACTCATGATAGACATTTCGCGCTCCCCATTTTCATTCAAAATACGCTCAATACAATTTGAGCTAGGTTTCCACTTGTATCTATTTCAGCCTGGCAATAAAGCTTTCAACCAGGTCGGAACCTTAAATCCACCCCGGCTCGGCTGTGGAGCGGGTTGCTGCGGCAGATCGTGATGAATACCCCACTGCACCAAACCCACGCTGGTCGCGAAGGCTGGACCTTGCAGAGTTTCGACCAGACCGCGCAGATTTTGTGGTTCGCCCACGCGAGCGGGCAACCCCATGACCTGTCGAGCGAGATCCCGGATCCCAGGCAAATTGGCCGTCCCACCGCAGAGAACCACGCCAGCCGGTAACAGCCCGTCGTAACCACTACGCTTGATCTCTTTGAGGATCATCTCAAAGATCTCTTCGGCACGCGCTTCGATGATTTCGGCCAGAAATTGTCTGGGAATCTCGTGGTAGCCTTCCTGCCCAAACAACTCGGCCCGGATGACTTCTTCCGGCATTACCGCCTCGACCAAGGCGTGACCGTACTTAACCTTGATCTCTTCCGCAATATTGTACGGTGCCCGCAAGCCAACGGCGATATCGTTGGTAATCTGCTCACCGCCAGTCGAGAGAACGACCGTGTGCCAGATACTACCTTCGATAAAGACGGCAATATCGGTGGTGCCGCCGCCAATATCGACCAAGACCACGCCCATCTCGCGCTCAACATCGGTGAGAACTGCTTCACCGGAAGCCAAAGGCTCCAGCACCAAAGCGTCGATTTGAATTCCAGCGGCCTGGACACATTTAATCAAGTTACGGATGGAACCGGTGGCACCGGTAACTAGGTGGGCCTCGACCTCAAGACGGTAGCCCTGCATCCCCACGGGATCTCGGACGCCGTCTTCGCCATCGACCGTAAACTCACGAGGGATAATGTGCAAAATCTCCCGGTTGTGAGGAATATCGACGGCCCGGGCCGACTCTAAGGCCCGCTCGACGTCAACAGGCCGGATGCCCCGCTCCCCGCGGCTGATAGCTACCACACCCTGGCTGTTCATTGAAGCAATGTGGGCCCCGGCTAGTCCAACGTAGGCACTGGCAATCTCGTAACCTGACGTCCGTTCAGCCCGCTGGATCGACTCCCGTATGGCAACCGTGACTTCTTGCACGTTGACCACGACGCCTTTACGGATGCCACTGGAAGGCACGGTCCCCACCCCCACAATCCGCATAGCGTGGTCGGGTGGCGGACCAACCTCGGCCACAATCGTGCAGATTTTGGTGGTGCCTATATCTAGGGCCACAACAGTGCGATCCACCTAACTTTCCTCTCTAAATATAACAACTGTAGGACTGCTATAAATTATGTAACTGATGGTAGCTAGCAGTTTACCACAATATATAGTATTTTGCAAGACCTTTAACCACAATATCTTGTACCCAACCTTAAAATTACGCTCATTATGAGTTGCTTCAAACATAACAATAATAAAAAACCGGAATCAAGGACGAGACAGTCGGGGTTGGCCCGGCGCGGGAGGTGGCGGCGGAAAAACAGGGCGTATGTTCGGCGGTTGGAGGTTGGGGGGTACCGCCGGGCGAAGTTGAGGACGGACCGGTACCTGAACTTCAATTTCGGGTTTTAGCCGGTAAACCGGTCGCAGCGGATCGCGCAAGTCAATGTAGCCGGGCTCCCGTTCTTCTTCGTGCAAGCTTGGCAACAAGGCACTTAAACTGACCAGCTTGGCCTTCATGTCGCTGCCATCCCCCAAAAAAACGGGCCAGCCCTCCGGCGTAGCCACGATCAGGCCGTACCGGCGCGTGTGTCGAATATTGCGCACGTCGGGCGCCAGCAACCGCAGCGTTTGGGCACCTTTGATAATAGTCTGATCGATTTGGTAACCAGCCTCAAGGGGCTGGCGGTCATCATCTATGATAGTGAGCATATCCTCCATATTGGCCTTCGGCGGCACCACCGTCCCTTCTTCATCAATCCACCAGACCGTGTCCCCGGTTTTCCACAACAGTTGGGGGCGCCGCTCTTCAACCTGGATCAGCACCCGGGCCGGTAGCCGCACCGCCACCGAGGCCGACTTGATATTGGGAATGGCCTGAATCCGCTGCGTAATCTCAGCCGGTCTGATCCAGAAAACGCTCTGGCTGTCGATACCGGCCACGTTATAGATCTCACGGGCCGAGACGGCCACATTGCCGCGAATCTCCGCCCCGTAGACAAAAAACGCAGACGACGTAAAAAGCACATACAAGGCCGAAATCAAGCCCGTCAAGATCACGAGGCCACTAAGTTTGACCCCGCGATCCTGCCAAAACTGGACCGCCGGCGTCAGCGAGAGATTGGGCCGGATTGAAGTCGTTTCGTAGTTGATGGCTTGCGTGCCTAACCGAAGTTCGGAGCGGCGCTTTGGTCGTTTCTTAAACACGATGACTGCCTGCTGCTCATCAGTGATCAGTCGGTGCTGATGACTGGTGTCTAAATCTTACTCACGATTTACTCTGCCTGGTTGACATCAAAACTGGTCTTCGACTGCTGTTTGTCTTCGAATCGTTCAAGGGCTAGCTCAATCAAGCGGTCGATCAGGTCACTGTAGGATAAACCGCTGGCTTCCCACAACTTTGGGTACATACTGATCGGGGTAAAGCCGGGCATAGTATTGACTTCATTCAAATAAAACTGGCCGCTCGATTTCTCAAGCAAAAAATCACAACGGGCCAACCCGGCGCAGTCAATGGCCTTGAAGGCGGCCACGGCCAACTCCCGCACCTGCTGCGTTTGAGCCGGAGTCAGTTCGGCCGGAATAATCAACGTCGAGGCGTTGTCCAGATACTTGGCCGCGTAGCTGTAAAACTCACGCGAAGAGATGACTTCACCCGGCAGCGAGGCGATGGGATCCTCATTGCCCAGGACGCTGACTTCGATCTCGCGCGCATCGATACCGGCCTCGACTAAGACCTTGCGGTCATACTGGCTGGCGTCTTCGATGCCGGCCCGTAAGTCGGCCGCATCCTTGGCTTTGTGCACGCCGACACTGCTGCCCAGATTGGCCGGTTTGACAAACATCGGATAGCCAAAGGCCGCTTCGCAGTCGGCCATGATCGGCTCGGGGTCGGTTTGCCACGCCCACCGCAGCACAACCCGATACGGGGTGATCGGAATGTTATGAACCTGAAAGAGGCCCTTGGCCATCACCTTGTCCATCCCGACCGCACTGGCGGCCACCCCGGCCCCGACGTACGGGACGCCAACCAGTTCAAAGAAGCCTTGGACGGTGCCGTCCTCGCCAAAAGGCCCATGCAGCACCGGAAAGACAACATCCAGCGGGCCGGTTTCGGCCATAGGCAGGGCCAGGGCCTTTTCTTTTTCCGGCACCAGTTGCTGCGAGACTTCGGCCAGAACCGGATGACCAGCCGCCGCATCGAGCAGCCGCTGGTGGATATTTTCGCCCGTTAGCCAGCGCCCACCCTTGGTAATGCCGATGGGCACAATGTCATATTTGTCCGGATCCATCGCCTTCATAATGCCGCTGGCTGAGGTCAGACTGACTTCATGCTCGCCGCTGCGACCGCCAAAGATAAGGCCAACTCGGAGTTTGCGTTTCTTACTCACCAATGATCTCGATCTCTAACTCTAAATTTACCCCAAATTTTTCGGCAACCGTGGCCTGGGCCAGGTGGATCAGCTCGATAAAATCCGCCGCGCTTGCCCCGCCCAGATTTTGAAAAAAGTTGGCGTGTACCGGCGAGATCCGGGCCTGCCCAACCTGATAGCCTTTCAAACCGGCCGCTTCGATCAGGCGACCGGCGTAGTCGCCCGGCGGGTTTTTGAACATGCTGCCCATCGTCGCCCCGGGGGGCTGGCTGCGCTTGCGCCGCTCATTGAAACCGGCCATTCTGGCCTGAATCTCGGCCGGGGCGGCGACCAAAAAACTCAGTTCGGCTTGCAGCACCACCCAACCGGGCTCGATTTGCTGCTTTAGGCGGGAGTGGCGATAGCGATACTCAAACCACTCGACCGGCTGCCAGATCCGCTCTCCCTGCGGTGAGAGCAGTTCGGCTCGACGCAGCGTGGCGGCCATATCACTCCCGTAAGCGCCGGCGTTGTTGACGATCGCCCCCCCCAGCGTCCCCGGCACCCCGACCGCCCACTCCAAGCCGCTCAGCCCTTCGCGTCCACAGCGCTTAGCCAGATTGGGCAGGATTACCCCGCTGTCGGCGGTCAACAGGGCCTGGTCACCCTCCCCCGCCGAGCGGGTGACTCGCCGAGTACGGTTTTCGAGCACCAGGCCTCGAATGCCCCGGTCCGTGACCAGAATATTCGCCCCACCGCCGAGTATAAAATAGCTCACCTGATGCTCGCGGGCGAGGCTCACCGCCCGAACCAACTCCGCCAGGCGAACCACCGGTAGCCAGATGTCCACCGGTCCCCCCAACCGAGAGGTCGTATGACCGGCTAGCGGCTCGTTACGCCGCAGCCGATCGCCGTAAGCCGCGCTTAAGTCGGCCCACAAGCCGGCTAAAGCTTGCTCGTTCATAAAACCCAATCGTTACTTACTACCACTATGTTGGAAGGAGAGACCGACCGAAGGACGGAAGATCGGAAGACGACTGTCGAGTCAAGCCCATCTTCCAAACTTCCATGCTTCCAAACTTCCACCTAAGTTTCGGCCAGCTCTTGGACCCTGGCCTGATGCGCAGCCCGCTGCTGCGTCAACAGTTTAAAGCGTTCGGCTTCGAGTTGCTCAGCCGGCGACAGTTGCGGTGGTTGCCCCTGGAGCTGGATCGTCCTAGCTCGGGGTTTAACCACCTTTAGCCAGCGTCGGGGTTGCTGTTTGACAAGTTTAAGGTTTCGATTAGTCATTTTTTCCTCTGCCTGGGTGATGCTAACAACTCAGTACTCTACATCTTGGGTATAAAAATGAACTAACCCACAATATATAGTATCCTGTTCAAAAGTGCAAGGCTAATTGACCCAATTATTGACTCAGTTGCTCCAGAACCCACTCCCCCACCAGATAGCCATCTCCGGCCCCGAGCGTCAGCAAGGCAGCCGGCGCCGTGAGATGAGCGATCAGGTAATCCGCCGCGTCGCGCATGGGACCGATGTAAATGGCGTCGGGATGGCGCATATGCCGGACCAAATCCCGGCTGCTCACCCGACCGTCATCCGTCTCGCGGGAGGGATAGATGTCCAGCACGATCACGTGGTCGGCGTCGGCAAAGGCCGCTGCGAACTCCGGCAGCAGGTTGAGCGTCCGGCTAAAAGTGTGCGGCTGCAGCACGGCCCAAATCGGCTGCCGGCCGAAACGCATTCGCGCGGCGGCTAACGTGGCCTTTATCTCGGTCGGATGGTGGGCATAGTCGTCGATGATGGTGATACCGTTAACCTCACCTTTAAGCTGAAAACGCCGCTCGACCCCGCTAAACTCGCTGATAGTGGCCGCAGCCCGGACCAGATCGAGACCCTGCTGGTGAGCGATCAGCAGCACGGCCAGGGCATTGGCCACATTGTGCCGGCCCGGCACCACCAGGGAGACGCTCGCCACCAGAGCACCTCCGGAAGCCGGGGTGACCACCTTGAAATCAAGGCCGCCGCGCCGGTTAGGGACTAGATCAACCGCCCGCCAATCGTTATCCGGCTGCAACCCATAAGTGATCACTGGCGCCTGAGCCTGAGCCAGAACCTCGGCTACACCCGGCGCATCGCCACAACCGATGACCAGTCCATCCTCCGGAACCAGCCGCACAAAATCGACAAAAGCCTGACGCAGCGACTCCGGCGTGGGAAAGATATCGGGATGGTCCCACTCGACGTAAGTGACCACCGCCACCTTGGGACGCAGGCCCAAAAACATATGATCGTACTCATCGGCTTCGATGACGAAGGCGCGGCCCGACCCGGCAGCCGCGTTCGCCTCCAGTTGGGGCACGTAGCCGCCCACGATGTAGGTCGGGGCCTGGCCCAGTCGTTCGAGAGTGAAGGCCGCGAGGGAGGTCGTGGTGGTTTTGCCGTGCGTGCCGGCGATAGCAATGCCATCGTAGCCGGCCATCATCCGACCCAGCCACTCGGCCCGCTTGACCACCGTCAGCCCCAATTTTTTGGCTGCGAGCAACTCAGGGTTATCGGCGGCAATCGCCGAGGAGATGACTACCGTCTCGGGCCGATCGCGCAGATTTTCGGCTCGCTGGCCGATATAAACGGTCGCGCCCAACCGTTCGAGTCGAACGGTGGCGGCCGAAGCCTGCCGGTCAGAGCCGGAGACTCGATAGCCTTGTTGTAAGAGGACGATGGCAATGGCGGATAAACCAGCTCCGCCGATGCCGATGAAGTGAATGTGCGACATAGCGCCTACTCGCCAACCTGGGACAGCTTCAACTGAATAACTTTTTAATCACGTCTTCAGGTTTTTCCGGTCTTGAGGGTTTCTTGGGTGACTGGTAAAAGGGTGGGATGCGCCAATCGATTTTTCGGCCCCCCTCCGCATTTTTGGCGACCGCCAACCTGGTTTTGAAGATGGCAAAGAGAAACAGCAGACTACCGCCGATGATGACCCAAGGCAGAAAACTATCCAGCACCGTAAGACTTGGTAAATCGGTGACCCGCAGCGACAGTGACGCCGTAGGAGGGCCAAAAGCACTGCCGCCCACCAAAGTAACTTCCGAAGCAGCGGCCGCCACCTCATTGCCCGGTAGAGCGCGTCCATCCAGATATTCTCTGGCGATACTAAGCAGCAGCCAACCATTAACTCCGCCAACCACCGCGCCCAGGATGCGTCCCATAAACGTCGGCACATAGGCAAAGCTGAAGCGTCCAATCAAAATGGCTGCGCCGACCACAACAAAAAGAATGGTAAACCATGTTTCTGGCGCTGCGGGATCGATTTGAAACGGCTCGCCGCCTTGAGTCTCGATAGCTAGGAAATTTCCCAAGCCATCGTTAACAAAGCCGGTCAGCCCGGTCGGGATGTACTGCCACACCCCGGCGATGATCTGATTGATCACATTGATCAACCAGCGGGCCCAATCGGGATTTTGGAGCAGTAACACCAGGATGGCCAGGAAAAAAGTGGTGATGGCCTCTTTCCACCAACCGCGAGACAGCCCGGACAGGGCAAAATAAATCACCACGATATAAGTCAGAAGCGTCCAGTTTATTTCCATAGTTTCTTGCCTCTGTAGCTCTCAACGCCACGTTCGAGAGTCTACCCCCGGCCAATAGAGCTTCGGTGTTCAACGAGACCTGGCAGTTAATCAGAGCTCTATGTCACCGCCCCAGCCGGACCCACCGCCGCACGCTTGTCCAGGTCGAGGTAGGGGTTGAGACCAGCGTAATCGTTCCATTTTTAACTTCCCACTTTTTATAGCCGAAAGGAGCTTCGTTCCTCGGTAACCGCCTTGATCTAAACACAACGATCAACAAAATTAAACTTAAGCCTATTAATATCCAGGCCCAAGGACTGTCAAGAAACGTAAAGGTCGGTATGTCCGTGACTCGCGCGGCAACGGCACCCGGGGCAGTCTGTTGTACTTGGGGACTGCCCGTCATAGCCAGTTCAGTGAAAAAGCTAGGCGGCAAAAAACGACCATCCAAATATTCCCGAACCAGGTCCAGCAAGATGAGCGCATTGATGCCACCCAGGAGCCCACCTAAAATCCTGCCGAGCGGCGTGGTGACGTAAACCGAGTAAGGTCTGCCTTGTCTGATGCCATCGAACAAACCGAGCCGGCCAATGATGACGCTGAGCCCAAGTACCACGATGAGGAGCAGGAGCCAGGCGCTGCCATCACCGCTGTTAAACTGGAAGAGACCGTCGCCGGTATCTAGCCCTAGCCAGTTTTCAAACAAGTTGCTCAAGAAATCCTTAACGCCTTGCGGAAACAGATCCCAAATAATGGCCACCACCTCATTGATGGTCTCGATTAAGAACTGCGCGAAGTCGGGTATGGTCAACAAGACGACCAGAAAAACCAGAAAAAAGGTAGTCACTGCTTCTTTCCACCAGCCCCGCTGGTAGCCGGATATAGCCAGAAGCCCGATCACAATGTACGAAATAATGGTCCAATTAAGTTGCATGGTCGTTCACTTTCCAACGTTGGTCTCAACAGCGCCTCAGCCCTTAAGATCGATTTTCTGGTACCCTACCGGCGCTTTGAGCTGGACCTTGGTAAAACCTTGTTTATTTCGCTCAACCAGGACTCTGCTTTTGGCGGCTGCCGCGGCCAAAAACAGACCAAAAATGATCACCAGCCAGGGCACGAAACTATCTAAAATAGTGTTCGCCGGGGTTTGCAAGGCTTGAACCACCGGCTGAGCGGTCGCCTGCTGCGTCGCGATCATCCCGGCCGCCAAATCATTGTTGGGCAAACTTTGGCCAAGCAAATACTCTCTTAACAGACTGGTGATAATCCAGCCGTTTAATAAGCCCAGCAGTGCCCCCAGGATAGCGCCGGACCAGGTCACCGAGTAAATGTAGTAGGGAAATCGGGGGCGATGGCCGGACGGCATCAGAAAGCGACTCAGTAAAATAGCGCCGCCAATGGATAGCAGCAGAATTGTAAACCAGGTTGCCCCTGCCCCGGCGTCAGCGCGAAGTTCATCAAGGCCAAATACCGGCTCAAGCCAGACCCCAAGCTGGTCACGGAAGGCGCCGGGGATAAGCTGCCACAAGAAATCGAGGACCTGATTAAGGGTTTCAATCAGCAGTTGGGCCAACTGCGACTGTCGCAACAGAAAGATAAGCAGCCCCAAAAAGATGGTATTGACCGATTCCTTCCACCAGCCTCGTAGGAAGCCGGTCAGAGCAAAGCCGCCCATGACCACCAGGGTGACGACTGTCCAATTAATTTCCATTGTGCCTCACCTCAAGCATTGCTCGAGCCAGGCGCATCGCGGCATCCGGTTTGGACAAGGCCCGGCTGGCCTGGCTCATCGCTGCCAGCTTTTCCCGATTAGCCAACAGGCTAACGGCCGTTTGACTCAACTTCATCGGCAACTCTCCATCCTCGATCACCACCGCCGCGCCATGCCGGGCCAGATACTCGGCGTTTAGCTTTTGATGCGAGCCGGCATGCGGGTACGGCACCAAAATTGCCGGCAAGCCAATCGCCGGAAATTCGCCCAGGACACTGGCCCCCGAACGGGAGATGACCAGATCGGCGGCTTGCAGGGCGGCGGTCATCTCTTCGTGCAAATAAGCGGCCACGTGGTAACGAGTCTGCCAGTGAGCCGGCAACCCGGCCCGGCGAGCCTGCACCCAATCGACGTCCAGCTTCCCGGTCACGTGAAGCACCTGACTGACCGGCAGAAACTGTTCGATAGCTGCTGCCACCGCCTGATTAATGCTCCGGGCTCCTTGACTGCCGCCAAAGACCAGCAAGACCGGCAGATCGACCGCCAAACCCAACTGCTGGCGAGCCGCTGCTTTCGCCTCGCCCGAGGTTGAGACCAGCTCGGGTCGAACCGGATAGCCGGTGACCAGGCTTTGGCCTGGTCGAAAAAACTTTTTAGTCTCGTCCGCCGTAACCGCCACCCGATCCGCCAGGCGGGCCAGAAACTTGATGGCCAGGCCCGGCTCGATGTCCGGCAGATAGATCAAAATCGGAATACCGGCCTGCCAGGCCGCAATCGTCATGGGCACACAGACATAGCCACCGGTCACCAGCAGCGCATCCGGCTCAAACCAGCGAACAATTTGCCGGCTGCGGCGGTAGCCTCGACCTAAAGCCAAGGCCCCTTTCGCCGCCGAGAGCGGATCTTTACCCCGCAGGCCGCCCGCCGGAATGAGCTCAATCTCCAAGCCGGCCCGGGTGACCAGATCCAATTCCATCCCGCCGACGCTACCCACCCATAAAATCGTGGGCGCGATATTGGCCTCAGCGCAAAGCTGTTTTAGGCTTTGTATCCCGGCCAAGGCTGGATACACGTGCCCGCCGGTTCCGCCGCCGGAGACGATCAACCTCAAGAGTCTCCTCTTTCTCGGCCTTGTCAGCCGGCTTCGTTCGACGCGAGACGGCCAGCAACAGCCCTAAACTGGCCATACTGACCACCAGCGACGAGCCGCCAAAACTAATGAGGGGCAACGGCACGCCGGTAAACGGCAGACTGGCCGTCACCACTCCCACGTTAACAATGGCCTGAATAATCAAGCTGCAAGTGATGCCGCAGGCCAAAATCATGCCAAAGGAGTCGTTGGCCTCCATCGCAATCTTGAAACCCCGGTAGGTCAAAAAGGCAAACAACCCAATCAGCACCAAACAGCCGATCAGCCCCAGCTCCTCACCCAAAATGGCAAAAATCCCATCGGTGTGGGAGGCGGGAATGTAACCAAACTTTTGCCGGCTGGCTCCCAGCCCCAGCCCGGTCACCCCACCGGATCCCAGCGCGATCAGAATCTGTCGAATTTGGTAGCCATCACCCAGTGGATCGGCCCCGAATGGATCCAGAAACGAAGCGAAACGAGCCAATCGATAATCGGAGCGGGCAATCAAAAAGAAGATGGTTAACCCACCAAGCGTCCCACTAACGAACATCTGCCACAGGTTGCCTCCGGCAATAAAAAACATGGCCAGGGCTGTCGCGCCGATAAGGACAGCGGTACTTAAATGCTGCTGTAACACGATCAGACCGGTGATAATCCCCAGCAAAATTGCAAACGGGACAAGACCGTAGCTAACCTGGCGAATCTTCTCTCCCTTGGAGGCCAGCCAGGCGGCGATGTAGATCACCACTGCCAGCTTACTGAGCTCCGAAGGCTGGATTGAACCGTTGAGGAGCCAACGCTGCCCGCCAAAGCGCTCATCACCGATAAACAGCACCACCACCAATAGCACCAGGGTAAAACCCAAAATCGGCACCGCCAGCCGCTGCCAGGTGTGATACTCGATCCGGGCAAAGATGAACATCGCTAACCCGCCGATCCCCATCCAGATCAACTGCCGCAAGAAATAGTAGGAGGGCTGTTCATAGAGTTGGTAACCCAGGGCAAACGTCGCACTGTAGATCATCATCAAACCGATCAGCAGCAGCGCTACCACGGCAATAATCAGCAAGTAATCGTATCGATGGAGGTCTTTGTCGTTAGCTGCCATAACTTTAATAACCGGACTCCAGTCTTTGGTCGCCAGACAATGGCATTAAATGAGAGTGCTGACTTACTTTTGCGTCACTTTGCGCTGGACGAGGTGCGATTCGATCCTAGTTATCTTGCAACGCGCCGAGCAGTAGACAGGAACTTAATGACATTGGCTGTTTACTAACGGCTGAAATCTACAAATTATTCACCAACTCCTTAAACCGGGCCGCTCGTTCCACATAGCTGCTAAAGGCATCATAGCTGGCGCAGCCAGGCGAGAGTAATACGATATAACCGGGTTGAGCCAACTGCGCCGCCAACTCCACGGCTTCGTCCAGAGATGTCCGGCGATGAACTTGACCAATGGCGTGCAACGCTTGCAATCTGGCTTTGTCGATGGCCGCCTCGATCAGGTCAGCCGCTTCGCCAAACAGGATAATGTGCTGGACTTTGTGCAGCATCAGCCAGGCTGCTTCGTTCCAGGGCAGATGTTTGTCTCGACCGCCGGCCAGTAAAATTAGCGACTCGCTAAAGGCGTTGAGGGCCGCAATCAGCCGCTCGGGCGAGGTCGAGATACTGTCGTTGACATAGGTCACGCCGTTGATCTCGGCCACCACTTCCAAACGATGCTCCACGCCGGTAAAGGTGGTAATCACCGCTCGCATCGCCTCAACCGAGGCGCCGGCTTCTTTGGCCAACAAACACGCCGCCAAAATATTGCTTAGATTGTGCGAGCCGCGCAGTTTAACCGCCGACTTGTTGGTCACCACGGTCGGCTCTACCTGCGCGTCAAAGAGGACCAAGTCCTCGTTGAGCAGGCCCGCCCCGTGAGGCATTTGCGCCTCCAGGCTAAACCATCGCACCTTCTGGCCAAACTGCCGGCCGATGGTACGCGTCATATCATTATCCAGGCTCATCACGATGGCGTCTTCCGGCTTTTGGTAGTTGGTGATGGCCCGTTTGGCTCTGACATAATCTTTCATTGTCGGGTGCCGGTCTAGATGGTTGGGAGTCACGTTGAGGATCGCGCTGATCGAAGGGCTCCAATCGCCGAGCAGCTTCGCCAATTCCGTCGGGTTCGCTGCGCCAATGGCGTTTAGATCGACATGCTGGTTGAGCCTGGCGTGGAAATATTCCAACTGAAAGCTGCTCAGTTCCATCACCACCACGTCGCCGGCCTGGATCTGCTCGAGCTCGCTGATTAAAGGCTGACCAATATTGCCGCCAACCCAGGTCCGCCGCCCTTCGGCTACCAGCATCTGACCGACCAGCGTGGTAGTCGTCGTCTTGCCGCTGGAACCGGTGATGCCAATGATCTGGGCCGGGCAAAGGTAGCAAAACAGTTTGCTTTCGGTACAGAGCGGGAGGCCGCGCTCGACGGCGGCTTGAATAAACGGCGAACTCAGGGGCACACCGCCACTCACAAACAGGAGACTTGCCTGGTCCAGTAAGTCGAGGGGGTGGTCGCCTAGGACTAACGCCACGCCCTGCTCGGCCAATGAAGAGACAACCGCATCCCCAAATGTCTCTTCAGGCCGGCTATCCGTAGCAGTGACCGGTAAGCCATGCGCTTGGAAAAATTCCACCAGCGCCATGCCTTCGCGGCCCAACCCTACCACCAGCAAGTTCAATCCCGATAAAGCGTTCAAATCGACCATCATCCTCACCCCTGATAATACGCTAGACTGCGTATTACCCAACGAAGCAACGCGTCACTTGTTACGCGGCTAGTTCTTGGGGCGTCCAGTAGTAGTCGTGCTCTTCTTCGGTGAGCAAGTTGTCTTGTAAAATCGCGTTGATGACCTCATCCAGAGTTGTCAGCAGGACGCCACTCCGGCTGCGGTAATGCCGGATACCCCGGCTTAGCTCTTCGTCAATCCGGGTCACCAGTTCCAGAGCCGCATAGTAAGCCGCTTCGCGCTCATTTCTGGCGGACGATTTGACCAATTCGGGGTAAACTCTGGGTCGCCCGTTGCCATTTAGGGTTTGCGAGTGTTCCATTATGTGTTCTCCTCTTTATTAAGATATTAAATCCCCAAGGGGAAAAGTTTCCCTTCGTCCGGTGACGCTCTCTCCGTCAGAGGAGGCCCCAACCTGGCCCGGCCAAAGCCCACACTACGGATCTAACCCCTCTCTCCTCAAGCGAGATAAGGTCTAAATAAGCGCCAGCGCAATTCCCAACATCGCGGTCAACACGCCGATTAACCAAAAGCGCTGGGTGATCTGCGTCTCTGACCAACCGATGATCTCAAAGTGGTTATGCAACGGGCTCATTTTGAATAGGCGCTTCCCTCCTGTCAGCTTAAAGTAGCCTACCTGCAAAATCACCGAAATCGCTTCGGCCATGAACATGAAGCCAATTACCGGGAGAAGTAACCACTGCCCGGTCATCAGCGCCACCACCGCTAAGGTGGCCCCAATGGCCAGCGACCCCGTATCGCCCATAAACAGCTCGGCCGGGTGGGCGTTGTACCATAAAAAAGCGTACAGCGCGCCCACGACAGTAAAGACAAAGGCGACCAACCAAATTTGTCCTTGTAAAAAGGCAATCACGCCGTAGGCGGTAAAAGCCACCGCCGCGATGCTGCCGGCCAGACCATCCAGCCCGTCCGTCAAATTGACCGCATTCGAGGTCCCGACGATGATGAACATCGCCACCGGCACGTAGGCCCAGCCAATGTCGATCCGCTGCTCGATGCCGGGAATGGCGATGCTCCGTAGATCGAGCACATAATGGAGGACCATAGCCGTGGCTAAGGCCAGCAAGATCTGGATTAACAACTTGTAGCGACCCAGTAAGCCTATCGGCAGGACCTTGATCCCCATCAGGTCATCGATGGCGCCCAGCAGGCCAAAGGTGACCATCACTCCCATCGGCACCAAAATGGACTGGCCGATAAGGGAAAGTCCGAGTAAGTTGGCAATGTTCAGAATGAGCGTGATCACCAGCACCGGGATCAGGATCATCAGCCCGCCCATCGTGGGCGTGCCGGTTTTGACCTGATGCGTTGTCGGTTGTTCGATCCGGATCCGCTTGCCGAGCCGCAAATATCTGAGCAGATTAATCAGCGGCCGGCCCCAAATAACAGCCAGAATAAAGGCTAACGTCCCCAGGGTGAGTGAATAAGCCATCCTAAGATCTCACCCTCAGCCTCAATGGCCTTATCACTGGGTCTCACCATTCTGCACCGACAGCGCCGCCACGATTTCGCCCATTCGTCTCGAAAGCGAGGCCTTGATCAAAACCAGATTACCCGGGGCCAACGTCTGCCGCAGATAGGCGATGGCCGCCTGGTTACTATCCAACTCTAAAATTTGGTCCTCGGCCAACCCGCAAGCTTTGGCTTCAGCCACAATGTAGCGAGTCAACGGCCCGATGACGATCAACTGGTCAACCACATCCGCCGCGCGACAGCCGACCTTGCGATGGCCTTCTTCTTCGTAGCTGCCTAACTCCATCATCTCGCCCAAAACTGCAATCTTCTTGGTCGCACTTAAATCATCCAGCAAATTGAGGGCCGCCAGGGTTGAGGGCGGGCTGGCGTTGTAGGTATCGTCCAAAATAGTCGATTGGTTGGGCCCCTTGACCGAAACCAGCCGCAGTTGCGCCGACCGGGGCAGAGACTGCAGGCCACTGATAATGTCTTCCCAGGCTAAGCCTTCTACCAGACCAACCAGGGCGGCCCGCAAGGCTGTGTGGACACTATGCCGGCCGAGCATCGGAATCTTGGCATGGATTTCTTCGCCGCCGTAGTGAAAAACAAAGCGGACCCCTTCCAGGCCGGCGCTGACCACCTGATCGCCCCACAAATCGGCTTGAGGGGATAGGCCGTAGGTCATCACCCGGGCTTGGGTCAAAGCCGCCATCTGGCGCACGCGCTCATCATCATAGTTAAGGATGGCCACCCCATCGCTGGGCAGGGCCTGGACCAACTCCGCCTTGGCCTGAGCAATTCGCTCGATGGTGCCGAGCCGTTCCAAATGAACCGGTCCGACAATTGTCACCACTCCGATCTGCGGCTGGGCGAGCTGGCATAGCAACTTAATTTCGCCCAAATCATACATGCCCATTTCCAACACCACTCGCTCGTGCGTTTCATTGAGCTTAAGCAGGGTCAGGGGCAAACCGATCTCGTTATTGTAGTTGCCTTCGCTCTTGAGCGTATTGAAGCGAGTCGCCAGCACGTTCCACAGCAGTTCTTTGGTGGTACTCTTGCCCACACTGCCGGTCACTCCGATCACCCGGGGTTGGAATTTCTGCCGCCAGAAGCGAGCCAACGCTTGCAAACCGGCCAAGCTGTGATCAACCTGGAGACAAACCGGCCCGGCCGGCAGCGGCTGGGTGGGATCGAAGTGGACCGCTTCAATCGTTTGGCTCGGCGGTACCGCAGGCACTGGCCGGTCTGTAATAGCCGCGCTAGCGCCATTTTGGAAGGCATGAGCAACGTAGTGGTGGCCATCGGTCTGCTCGCCGGGCAAAGCCACAAACAACGAACCCGGGCCGGCCTCTCGCGAGTCGATCACCACCTGGCTAATCGACTGCGGTGCCTCGATTTTATATCCGGTTAAGCCTTCGATCACGTCTGACAGCAGCACGGTGAACCTTTACAACAACTTAATTTTCTTCGGTCATAGCCACCCGCACTTCATCCGGCGGGATGTTGAGCAGGACAACCAGTTGTTCGGCAATCCGCTTAAACGTTGGAGCGGCGGTTTCGGCGCCCCAGCGAGAGGTCGCCGGGCGGTCAATAATGACCAGAATCGTGACCTCCGGATCATCTGCCGGCAAGTAACCGGCAAACGAAGTCAGGGTCAGGGTTGGATGGTAACCACCCGGGACCGGGATTTCGGCGGTCCCGGTCTTGCCGGCCACTTTATAACCGGGCACCAGGGCCGGCGACTCCGAG
Organism: uncultured Chloroflexota bacterium; assembly: GCA_937864185.1. GTDB lineage: Bacteria > Chloroflexota > Anaerolineae > 4572-78 > J111 > JAGRBY01. The sequence goes on along the minus strand of CALMIS010000330.1, from coordinate 21,677 downwards.
CGCTCCAGGGCCTCAACCAGCATCGTCGTCAGCTTTTCGGCGGTCTCTTCGGACACGGCCCGGCGAACTACCGTGGCTTTGATCTCTTTCGTCTCCTCGCCGTCGATGATCTGCTGGACGATGTAGGGCTTCATCAGTAAGCCCTCATTGGCCACGGCACTAACCGCGGCCGCTATCTGGACTGGGGTCACGGCGATGCCCTGGCCAAACGAGTTGGTGCCCAAATCACTCTCATGCCAACTGACATCTTTTGGCGTCTTGAGGGTACCCGGCCCTTCGTTGCCCAGATCGATTTCTGCCAGCTTGCCAAAACCAAAACGTTTGACATAGGTATAGAACCGATCTTTGCCTAACGCCACCGCAATCTGCGCCACCCCGACGTTGAGACTTTTCGCCAGAACATCGGTCATATCGACCTGACCATGTCCCTGACGATCCCAGTTGTAAATAAATCGCCCCCCGACCTCAATCGAGCCGCCGTCGTAAATGGTGCCTTCGGGACCTACTTCGCCTGCATCCAACCCAGCCGCCATCGTGATAATCTTAAAGACCGAGCCGGGCTCGTACTGCTCGCTGACAGAAGGGTTTAGGAAGAGATACGGATTCTTCACCTGAGCATAGTTGTTAGGATCGTAGTTGGGATAACTGGCCATTGCCAAAATTGCCCCGGTTTTAGGCTGCATAATGACCACCGTCCCCCCTTGAGCCTGATACTGGTTGACGGCTTTAACCAGCTCCTGCTCAACCAGACGTTGCACGCTACGATCGATCGTTAGCGAGATCGTGCCACCATTTTGGGGCGGAATAAAGTGGCTAACGCCGAGCGGAATTAGTTCACCAAAAGGGCTACGCTCGCCGGCCTGCAAACCGGGTTTGCCTTTGAGGACGCTATCATAATACCCTTCTACGCCATAAAAGCCGTTACCGTTACTATTGACAAACCCCAGAAAGTGGGCTCCCAAAGCACCTTCGGGATAGACGCGCTCCGGACGGGGATCGGCTTGCAGCCCGACATGGTCCCAGGACAGGATTTCTTCGCCCGCTTCTTGGGAGACGCTATTTTTTAGCGGCACCCATAGCTTATCGCTGCTCAGCCGCTTTAGCAGTTCGTTTTCCGGCATGTCCAAGACCGGGGCCAGCTTTTTGGCCATATTTTTAGGATCGGTCACAATCTTGGGGCTGGCCGAAATATCGTACCGGATCAAGTCGGTCGCTAATAAATGACCCGTTCGATCGCGCACATCTCCTCGCCGCGAAGGAATCACCAGTTCGTTCTGGTGTTCAGCCTCGGCCAGGGCGGCAAAGCGATGGTGCTCAATCACCTGCCAGCGTACCAACTGCCCGATAAGCACCAGCCCCGCCGCCGACAGGACGGCCATAACGGTATAGATACGGTAATTCGATGTTTCCATTTTTGGTTGCCCGCTACTGATAACCGGATCCTACAATGGATGACTACTCACTGACCACCGGTCTGACATAGTTAGAGGTATCTCGCCCCTCCAGCCAGGCCGCGATCTGATCCAACTTCTCTTCCCACCAACTGGGCGCTTCCACATCTTCGATGAAGGCATCCACGCTGTGAGCCTCATAGTCGATGTCATAGACATCTTTGGTACTGCTTTCCAGCAAAACCGGAAAATCATTGACCCGAAGATATTCGACTCGACTGGCCGGCCGAAAGCCCAACTCAAAAGCCCGCTTTTCCACCCGGGAGAGCGCTTTTAACTCGGCAATTTCCAAAATAAGGGCGGCGTTCTCGTTACGGACATGGTCCAATTCCATACGAAGTTCATCGATGCGGTAACTGGTCGTCGTGACCCGACTGGCGTCAGTAAGGTACAGCCAGCCGACCAAGCTAAAAATGGCCAGTAATAGTACAAAACCCAGGGCCGCTTTACTGCCCACTCGCCAAGGGAGTTGCCGGATGAAATTTTGGGGGCGGAGACTGATCATTGAATTAGTTGACATAATGTTAATCCCCTATTAACTCAACGACCCGTAGCTTAGCGCTACGGGCTCGTGGATTGGCGTTAACCTCGGCCGAACTGGGAGTAATCGGCTTTTTGGTTATAATATTGACTGTTACTTTATGTCCACAAGTACAGAAAAGCTGTTCGGGCGGACAGAGACAACCTTGCGCTTCGCGCTTGAAAAACTGTTTCACCAGCCTGTCTTCCAGTGAATGGAAGCTGATCACGGCCAACCGGCCACCGGGTTTAAGCTGCGCCAACGCTTGTGGCAGGACTCGCTCCAAGGCGCCGAGTTCATCATTAACCGCAATCCGTAGCGCCTGAAACGTTCGGGTGGCCGGATGAATCGGCGAGCGGCTGCCCCCGCGCCCGGCCCCTCTAGCGCCCGCCGCTTTGGCGACCACTTCGGCCAGGGCGGCGGTCCGCCACAGAGGCCGGGCCTGGACAATGGCGCGAGCAATCCGGCGGCTGTGACGCTCTTCTCCGTAGCGATAGATCAGGTTCGCCAGCTCCTGTTCCGGCAGTTGGTTGACCAGATCGGCGGCGGAAGTCCGGGCCCGGTCATCCATCCGCATATCGAGTGGTCCATCGGCCTGAAAGGAAAAGCCCCGCTCTGGCCGGTCAAACTGCATCGAAGAGACGCCTAAATCAAGCAAGAGGCCGTTGGCGGGTGGAATGCTGTAGGCTCGGGCTATCTCCGTAAGCCGGTCGAAGTTTGAGTAAAGGAGGTGTACCCTAGCGCCAAATTCGGCCAAATTCTGACGAGCAAGCTCTAAGGCGCTATGATCTTGATCGAGGCCGTACAATACCCCGTCCGGGATTGAGGCGGTCAACAGCGCGGCTGCATGCCCACCTGCGCCGACCGTCCCGTCAATGTAGATGCCGCCGGGACGAGGTTGCAAAGCTTCGATGATCTCTTGTAAAAGGACTGCGGTGTGCATTTTGCCCTCATTTCTGACTTTTAAGGCAACATACACGTCCGCCGCTTAAAAATCAATCCCTAACTCCTGCAGTTGCTCGGCAATCGCTTCGGGATTTGTTTCAAACTGATCACGAACCGCTTGCCACTTGGCGGGGCTCCAGATTTCGACTCGGTTCATGACGCCGATGACGATCGTCTCGTTGGTAATCTCGGCGTACGTCCGCAGGTTTTGCGGAATGAGCACCCGTCCCTGACGATCCGGGATTGAGTCAAAGGCGTTAGAGAAGAAGAACCGGGCAAAATTCCGGGCGGCTGTGTTGTTGGAAGGCATCTTTGAGATCTTCTCGCTGACAACTTCCCACTCACCCCGGGTATAAGCCCACAGACAGCCATCCAGACCGCGGGTAATGACCAGACCGCCTTCCAGATCATCTCGAAACTTGGCCGGGATGGTTAGCCGGCCCTTATCATCGATGGAGTGCTCGAATTCACCTAAAAACATAGCGCGCTAACTGAGTGGTGGGTCAACTTGCCCCATTTGGGGCTTAGAACAACTGTTCTATTATCCACTTTGCCCCACTATCTCCCACAATCACCCCCATTATACCCCACCTTCCCCCACCTGTCCAACTGGGCGGGAAGTTTTTTGGTGGGCTGAGTTTGGTTTTGATGGCTCAACCAACTAAAAAGATAGAGAGCATCGGTGTTGAACCCGTTGATCTCTGCCTAAACAAGGCCACCCCCGGTTTGAAAAGCTGCTTTGCGATTGCTGCTGGCCTCATCTATAATGCAGTGCTTCTTGAGAGAATAGGAGACCGTTTGTGCGAGCTTTAGTGACGGGGATTACCGGATTTGCCGGCGGACATTTAACTCAGATTTTAGTTGAGCGCGGTGACGAAGTTTTTGGCGTTTCACGCCAGCATGACTGGAGCCAGCCCCATTTGCGTCAGATCGCCACACTGGTCACCATCGATCTGCGTGATCCAGACGCCACCCGCCAACTGCTGAGCCGCCTCCAGCCCGAGGTCGTCTACCACTTGGCCGGCCAGGCCTTTGTGCCCGAAGCATGGGCCAACCCTTGGGGCACCATGGAGAACAACATCCGGCCCCAACTCAACCTCATCGAGGCCATCCTGAAGCTGCGTAAACCGATCCGTCTCTTGATTGTAACTTCCAACGAGATTTACGGTCAGATCAATCAGGCGCAGCTACCGGTCAATGAAGAAACACCGCTGCGGCCTCATAACCCCTACGGCGTGAGTAAAGCCGCCCAAGATCTGCTGGCCTTGCAGTTCTACCTCAGCCATCATATCGATGTCCTGCGGGCCCGCGCCTTTAATCATATCGGCCCGCGTCAAAGCCCCTTCTTTGTGGCCTCATCCTTTGCCAAGCAGATCGCTGAAATCGAACATGGCTTAAGCCAGCCGGTCTTGCGAGTTGGTAACCTGGAGGCCCAACGTGATTTTACCGACGTGGTCGATGTGGTCCGCGCCTATGCCCTGCTTGTCGAGCATGGTCAGGCCGGCGAAGCTTACAACATCGGTACGGGGCGAGCCCACTCCATCCAATCCCTGCTCGATACCCTGCTGAGCTTGAGTGATCACCAGATCCAAGTAGAACCGGACCCTCAACGGATGCGCCCTTCGGACAATCCCATTATCTATGCCGATAATCGCAAACTCTGCACGCAAACCGGTTGGCAACCGACCCTGGCCTTTGAAGAGAGTCTGAAACGCATCCTGAACTACTGGAGAGATAAGGTCCGAACTCAAACGTAAGGCCGGCTCGTTCTTACCTGGGTGGGAGGGACCTGATCTTGAGAAGGGAATCTGTCTCGCCCAAAGCATATGAAACCATTTCTAAGGAGACCGACAGAACCGGGGGTTCGATACCGGGAATGAAAATGAGTTTTTGGGGGGTCACCCCCCAAGACCCCCGACCTGCGGCGCTATTTTCAGAGGAGATTTTATGAGTCAGAAAGTTGCGCTTATCACCGGCATTACGGGTCAAGATGGCTCGTACCTGGCCGAGTTTTTGTTGGAGCAGGGCTACCACGTCATCGGCATGGTCCGCCGCAGTAGTACAGTCAACTTTGATCGGATTGCTCACCTGCAAGAGATCGACGCCTTGGAGATTGTGCAAGGTGATTTATTGGATCAGATGTCGCTCATCGATATTCTGCGCGAATACCGCCCGGCCGAAGTTTACAACTTAGCCGCGCAATCCTTTGTGCCGACCTCCTGGCGCCAGCCGGTGCTCACCGGCGAGTTCACGGCTCTGGGCGTCACCCGCATGCTCGATGCTATCCGCATCGTCGATACGGCTATCCGCTTTTACCAAGCCTCGTCGAGCGAAATGTTCGGGAAGGTGATGGAGGTGCCGCAGCGAGAGTCGACACCCTTTTATCCGCGCAGCCCCTATGGGGTGGCCAAGGTCTACGGTCACTGGATCACGGTCAACTATCGCGAAAGCTACAATCTGTTTGCCTGCTCCGGTATCCTTTTTAACCACGAGTCGCCCCGGCGCGGTCTGGAGTTTGTGACCCACAAAGTTACCCATGCCGTGGCCCGGATCAAGTTGGGCCTGCAAGACGAGGTTCGGCTGGGCAACCTGGAAGCCCGGCGGGATTGGGGTTACGCTGCCGATTATGTCAAAGCAATGTGGCTGATGCTCCAGCAAAATGAGCCCGAGGACTACGTCGTCGCCACCGGCGAGACCCACTCGGTCCGGGAGTTATGCCAGGTGGCCTTCAGTTACGTGGGCCTGAACTACGAAGACTATGTGGTGGTCGATGAGAAGTTCTATCGGCCGGCCGAAGTAGATCTCCTGATCGGCGATCCGGCGAAAGCGCACGCCAAGTTGGGCTGGGAACCGTCGGTGACCTTTGAAGAGTTGGTCCACTTGATGGTCGACGTCGACCTGGAGGGGCTAAAAAATGAGGGGTACAGCTAGTTTTTGGAGAAGGCAGACCTCATAGGGTTTGAAAACCTATAAGGTCTGCCTAAATTTAGGCCACGCCCTTATGACAGTCTGGTTGACACCCCTCCTGCTTGCGGCTATGATATTACACTATGAATGAGCCCAACGTAGCTCCTCACTCGTCCGTAGTTTCAACGCCCAAAAGCTCCAATTTGGGAGCAGCCATCAACCGCTTTATGGAGCGGCATTGGCTGGCCGCTTTCAATACCGGTTGGGGCCTGTTTGTGACTCTGCCCTGGCTGGCCCCCGTCTTGATGTGGTCAGGCTTGACCGGCTTGGGCCGCGCCTTTTACTTTGTCTACGGTTTTTTCTGCCATCAACTGCCGGAGCGATCTTGGTTCTTGTTTGGCCCCGAATTTAGCTACTCCCAGCTTCAAATTGCGGAAAGTTGGGGACGAACACTACCGGAAATCTCTAATGAATTAGTCCGCCGCCAGTTTATCGGCACCGCGGAACTGGGGTGGAAAGTGGCCTGGTCGGATCGGATGGTCTCGATGTATACCGCTATCTTCCTCTTCGGGTTGCTTTACGCCCTGCTTCGAGAGATCAATTTCCGAGTCCCGCCGATGCCCTGGTGGCTGTTTTTGCTGTTTATCTCGCCGCTGGGACTGGACGGCATCACCCACATGGTCAATGACGTCTTTCGCTTGGACTTTCGCCAAACCAACGACTGGGCCGTGGCTTTGACCGGCGGTATCTTCTCAACCAGCTTCTACCAAGACGATGCCTTTTTGTCGCTCAACTCCTGGCTGCGCCTGGTGACCGGCGTTCTCTTTGGCTTTGGCGTGGTCGGCTTTCTATGGCCGCTGATGGAGCAGGAATTTGGCCCCAAGCCCCGCCGGCAAGTCTTGGCTCAAGATGATGTCAGGGGTTGACCTCGTAATACCTAACCAAGAGGCGTAATTACGCTTACTTTTCGTGAAGTTGACCGTCATATCCCCTGAATTCTCAAATAACCCAAATCTTGATAGTCACCCGGCAAAGTGTTGTTGAGATGTGGTCTGTTCGTAACCACGAATTACACTGATTATTTGTTTTTTAACCCGTGCGATCCGTGTAGTCTGTGGTTAACTTCTTCCAACAACCCTGAACAAGGGCACTACCCAAATTTTAGACCGTTGGTTTCGGTAAGCCCAACCAACGCCACCGTGATTTATTGAGCTTCTAAATTAGACAATACCTTGACAAGTTATGAACGCGAGGCTATATTTTCGACAAGGTAAACTTCGAGGCAAGAGACAGTGACCTTTATTTCTAAAGCAGATCCACAATTCATCGGCGAAACCAGCACCAAATCCGCCAACGGCCGGGCGCTACCCGTCGTCGAAATCAAAAACTTGGTCAAAAGCTACACCGAGGGCAAAAACAACCGGCTTATCCTCGACCATATCAATGTCAACTTTTATACCGGTGAATTTGTTCTGCTGCTAGGCCAAAGCGGCTCCGGCAAGAGCACGCTGCTCAACCTAATTAGCGGAATCGACGCCCCGGACAGCGGTGACATTCTAATCAACGGCACTCCGATCAACCGCCTTAGCGAGCGGCAGCGTACTCTCTTTCGCCGCGAGCATATTGGCTTCATTTTCCAATTCTTTAACTTAATTCCCACTCTCACGGTTTATGAGAACATCACCTTGCCCATGCAGCTCAACGGCGGGGTCAGCCCGGCCCAAGAAGAGGGAGTCAAAGGCATGATCGAACGCATTGGGCTTAGCCATCGCCAAAACGCCTTTCCGGACCGGCTCTCCGGTGGCGAGCAGCAGCGCGTTGCCCTCCTGCGGGCTATTTTGCACAACCCGACCGTCTTGCTGGCGGATGAACCCACCGGCAACCTTGACGAAGACACCGGCCGAACCGTGATGGATCTGCTTCTGGAGCTGACTCGCCAAGAGCACAAGACTTTGATTATGGCTACCCACAATCCGGAAATCGTCCCGCTGGCCGACCGGGTCTTCCGGGTTACCCACGGAATGCTGCTCCCGGTCGATACCAAAGCGAAGGGTTGAGGTTTTAGAGGGCAGGAAAAAATGAAGCTAAAACCATCCAACCTGACCCTAATTGCCGTACGCCACACCACCAAGCACCCGATCCAAAGCTTGCTGCTCATCCTGGGGGTGGCTCTTGGCGTGGCGATGATTGTCGCCATCGATATTGCCAATGGCAGCGCCAGCCAGGCTTTTGAGTTATCGACCGACAGCATCGTGGGCAAGGCCACCCACCAGATTGTGGCCGCTCCCGATGACCTGCCCTCCCAGTTGTACCGCCAACTGCGCGTCGATTTGGGCCTGTCCGAGGTCGCCCCGACGGTCACCGGCTTGGTTTTGCTGCAAGAGGCCAATGATTTGCCGTTGCAGATGCTCGGCGTCGATCCTTTTGCCGAGCGACCATTCCGCAACTATCTGGGGGACGGCAGCGGCGAGGCCGACGGCGACGCCTTGCTAAGCCTGCTGATCGAGCCGAACACGATCATGCTCGCCCAAAGCTTAGCCGAACGGTACGGTCTGGTCTCGGGCCAGATGCTTATGCTCCAAACCGGGGACGAGACTAAACCGGTCAAATTAGTTGGCCTGCTGGCCAGTGGCGACAGCCGCAGCCGCAGCGCCCTCGACGGCCTGATCCTGAGCGACATTAGTACTGCCCAGGAAGTTCTGGCCAAGGTGGGCCGGCTCAGCACCATCGATCTGATCCTGCCCGATGACTTTGAGGCCCAGCCCATTCTCGACTTGCTGCCCCCGAACGCCCGACTGCAACAGGCCGCGCTGCGCAACCAGACCCTTAGCCAGATGACCGCAGCCTTCAACCTCAACTTGACGGCTATGAGCCAGCTCGCGCTGGTGGTCGGCATCTTCCTGATCTACAACACCATCAGCTTTTCGGTGGTCCAACGCCGGCCGGTGCTTGGCACCTTACGCTGCCTGGGTCTCACCCGCCGGGAGGTTTTTGGCCTGGTGTTGACCGAAGCGCTGGTCTTAAGCGCCCTAGGCGCCTTGATTGGGCTAGGGCTGGGCGTGGCCCTGGGGCGAGGCCTGGTCGGCCTGGTCACCCAGACGATCAACGACCTCTTTTTTACGACCACCGTCCGCAGCGTGGCAGTGCCGCCCTTCACCCTCTACAAAGGCGTCATCGCCGGCTTGGCCGCCGGCTTTTTGGGGGCCCTGATCCCGGCTTGGGAAGCCACTTCCGTCCCCCCGAGCAGCGCCCTGAAGCGCTCGGTGGGCGAGGCCCGCGTCCAGAGGCTCATCCCTGTGCTGACCCTCGTCGGGCTGGGCTTGATGGGCGGGGGTTGGGTGGGCCTGATCCTGGCCGGCGGCTCTTTGACCGCCAGCTTTGGCGCGATCTTCATTATTCTGATCGGTACGGCTTTTCTCACCCCGTTGACCACTCAGCTCCTGATGCGCCTTGTTCAGCCGGTCACCCGCCGGCTGCTGGGTATCATCGGGGTGATGGCCCCGCGCGACATCACCCGGGCCCTGAGCCGGACGTCGGTCACGATTGCGGCGTTGATGATGGCCGTGACGGTCATTATCGGGGTCAGCATCATGATCGACAGTTTCCGGCGTACGGTTGTGACCTGGCTCGATAGCGTGCTGGTGGCCGATATCTACGCCAGCCCGGCCGGGCAAAGCCTGCGGCTGGCCGGCGAGATCGACCCGGCTTTTTTAGCCCAAATCCGCCAGCGCCCCGATGTTTTTCACGTCAACCTGTTGCAGAATGCCACGGTATTCGATGAAAACTACGAGTCCATCGAGATCCGGGCTGTCACCCCGGAGCCTGATGAACAGCACCGGCAAGAGAATATGCTCTGGTCGATTGGTCCCATCGACGAGGTTTTGGCTCGCCTGGACCACGGCGCCGTCCTGGTCACGGAAGTCTTTGCCCGCCGCTTCGAGCTGCCCCTCGACCGGCCTTCAACCCTTACCCTGCGCACTGAAAACGGTCCGCACCGCTTTGAGATTGCCGGCATCTTTTATGATTACGCCCTGCCGGAGGTAGGCTATGTCCTGATGCGGCTAGAGACCTATCGCCAATACTGGCCGCAAGACCAGGGCGTCTCCAACGCCTCGATCTACTTGACGCCGGCAGCGCTGCCCCAGGCCGATCGGATCGCTCAGGAGCTGCGCGATCAATATGCCGCCGACTACCGGCTGTCGCTCTCGTCCAACCGGGGGCTGAAGGAGAACGCTCTGGTGGTCTTTGACCGGACCTTTACCATCACCACCGCGCTGCGCTTGCTGGCGATGCTGGTGGCCTTTATCGGCGTGCTAAGCGCGCTGATGTCCCTTCAACTGGAACGCACGCGCGAGTTGGGCACGCTGCGGGCCAACGGGATGAGTCTGCCGCAACTGTGGAGTAAAACTTTGCTGGAAACCGGCTTGATGGGGCTGACGGCCGGCTTGATGGCTCTGCCGTTCGGGTGGGCGCTGGCCTACATCTTGATCTACTTCATCAATCTGCGCTCCTTTGGCTGGTCGCTCCAAATGCAGACCGATCCCGGTATCTTTGGCCTGGCGATGATGATTGCCGTCCTGGCCGCGCTGCTGGCCGCTGTCTATCCGGTGCTGCGGCTGAACCGGTTGGAGATAGCCGCCGCGATTCGAGATGAGTAACGGCTGATGAAGGACTGCTCATCACTCCATCTTCTTTTAGGGAAAATAGATCTATGAAATTATTCGTCGCCATTCTGACCTTGCTATTGGTATCCGGCCTGGTGCTGGTGCAATATAGTGATCTCAATGCCGAGCAAGAAATTTCGGCCAGCGTCGAGAACTTATCGGTCAAGCAGTACGGTACCGATGGCTTCCAGAAGGCCTACGACGTCATTGACTTTGAGTTCCCCCGCGACCATGGACCGCATCCCGATTTCCAGGTCGAATGGTGGTACTACACCGGCAACCTGGCCGACGCCGCTGGCAATCGCTACGGCTACCAGTTGACTATCTTCCGGCGAGCGATCGTGCCCGGCGAAGCGGCGCGCGAGTCGGAGTGGGGCACGCACCAAATCTACTTTGCTCACCTGGCCGTGACCGACGTCACCGGCCAAAGCTTTGAAGCCCACGAGCGCTACAGCCGGGCCGGAGCCGGACTGGCCGGCGCTCAAGGCGAGCCGACCTATCGGGTTTGGATTGATGACTGGCAAGCCCAAGAAATCGGGCCGGGGCAAGTCCAGCTCAAGGCCGCTGACGGCAACATTGCTCTCGACTTAAGCCTGGAACCGACCAAGCCGGTGGCGCTGCAAGGCGATCGCGGCCTTAGCCCCAAAGGCGACGAGCCGGGCAACGCCAGCTATTATTACTCGGTGACCAATTACACCACCACCGGCACCCTGACCACGCCCCGCGGGACCTTTGAGGTCAGCGGTAAGTCGTGGCTGGACCGGGAGTGGAGCACTTCGTTTTTGGGAGAGCAGGCCGTCGGCTGGGACTGGTTCGCCCTGCAACTGGACGACAATCGCGAGGTCATGTTTTTCCACGTCCGCAATGAAAATGGCCAGATCGAACCGGTTTCCAGCGGCACGCTCATTAATGCCGACGGCACGACCGAGAAGCTGTCGTTGGCCGATTTCGAGATAACGGTGCTTAAAACCTGGACCAGCCCGACAAGCGGCGCTACTTATCCGGCCGAGTGGACGGTCAGCATCCCCAAGGCCAATCTCGATCTGCAGCTTAAGCCGCTGCTTCAAGAGCAAGAACTCAACCTGACCTTTACATATTGGGAAGGGGCGGTTAGGGTCGAGGGTTCGCAGACCGGTTACGGCTATGTCGAGTTGACCGGTTATGCCGGCAGCATGCAGGGCCGGACTTAGCATACCCCCCGGTTGTCTCCAACTTACCTTTTTTCCCAACAGTGTGCTAAAATATAGACTTTGTCATCTTCAGCAAACAGCAAGCTCATGGCACCGCTCTCCAACTACAAGCTTAGAGAAAAACTCCACGAGAGTCGTCAGTTTGTCATTTACCGCGGCGTGCGCCAGACCGACGGACAGACGGTTGTGCTCAAATTCCCCAAGACCGACTTACCGGCGGCTGAGACTCTGGCGCAGCTTCAGCATGCCTATAAGCTAAATCGGGCGGTTGAGTCGGAAAATGTAATCAAGGTCTACGAGTTAACCCGTCAAGGCCCAAGTCTAGCCCTGGCGATGGAAGATGGCCAGGGTCAAAGCCTCGATCGTTTTTTGTCGGGCCGATCGCTTGACTTGGATGACTTCCTCCGGATCGCCGGCAGCATTGCCCAAGGATTGGAAGCCATTCACCAGAGCCGGATCGTTCACAACACGATCAGACCGTCCCATATCATTATTCGCTCATGGCCGGTTAATGCCACCGATAAGCATTTTGGCCCCAATGGCCAGGTAAAGATCATTTGCTTTGACCACGCCGCCCCTTTGGTGAACCAGGGTCGTGCTCCGGCTACGGTCAGGCAGCCGCAAGTTTCGGCTTACACGTCACCCGAGCAAACCGGTCGCCTCAACCGGACCGTAGATTACCGGACCGACTTTTATTCGCTAGGGGTTACCTACTATGAGATGTTGGTCGGACACCCGCCTTTTGAGCTGGAAGATAAGATGGAATTGATCCATGCTCATTTGGCCAAAACCCCGCCTGCGCCCCACCAACTTCGACCCGAAATTCCCCCGATCGTATCTAAGATTGTGATGAAGCTGCTGGCTAAGTCCGCCGAAGATCGTTACCAGAGCGCGATGGGTCTATATCTGGATCTTCAACGCTGCCTGTCACAATTGAAAAACAGCGGGACCATCACTGACTTCCCGCTCGGCCGCAGCGATACCGCGGATAAGTTCAAGATCCCGCATAAACTTTACGGCCGGGATAATGAGCTCAATTTCCTCTTAACCACCTTTGAACAGTTGCTCCACCAACGGCGAGGTTTACTGGTGGTTTCTGGGTATGCTGGCGTGGGTAAGTCACGCCTGGTTCAAGAGCTTCAAATGCCGCTGTTGTTGCAACAGGGCCGCATGATCGCCGGCAAATTCGACCAGTATCAATACGTGCCCTACAGCGCTATTATTCAGGCTTTTCAAGAGCTGGTCCACCAACTCCTCACCGAAAGTCCCAACCAACTGCAGGTCTGGCGTCACCGGCTCCTGGAGGCCTTGGGCAGTAACGCTCAATTGATCATCGACATCATCCCGCCCGTGGAACGGATCACCGGTCCCCAACCTGCCGTCCCGAACCTCTCGCCCGCGGAAGGGCAAAACCGGTTCCACTTAATATTTCAGCGCTTCGTGCGAGTCTTCGCCACCCGGCAGCATCCCTTGGTCCTCTTCATCGATGACCTCCAGTGGGCGGACTCGGCCTCTTTGAATCTGATCGAAACGCTTTTGTCCGATCCACAAACCAACGATCTGCTCTTGGTTGGCGCTTACCGGGACAACGAGGTGGGCCCCGGCCATGCTTTAGCGAGGACGCTGGCTGCTATTGAGCAAGCCGAGGTGCCGCTCCATCGCCTGGTATTACCGCCTCTCGATCGCGAGGCGACCGCCACCTTCATCAGTGATGCTTTCGCCGATGGTTCGGACCGGATCACGGCCTTAACCTATGTGGTCATGGCCAAAACTGGCGGTAATCCCTTTTTCATTATCCAGTTTCTCAAAAGCCTGCACGCCCGTGATCGCGTTGTCTTTGATCGAACCACCGGTCGCTGGCAGTGGGATCTCGCTAAACTTCGGACTGAACAAATTACCGAAAACGTGGTCGATCTGATAGCCGATCGGGTTCAGCAGCTATCCGCCACTACTCAGCAAGTACTCCAGTTGGCCGCCTGCCTGGGGAGCCAGTTCAACCTCGAGACCCTGGCTCTGATCAGCCAGCAACCCGTCTCCGTCATTGAAGGGGCTTTAGCCGAGGCGGTTGAAGCAGAGTTGTTGCTTCGAACGCCGGAAACGTACAAATTTACTCACGACCGGATTGAGCAGGCCGTCTATTCTCAGATCACCGAGGCCGACCGGCCGGTACGCCACTGGCAAATTGGTCAACGGCTGCTCACTGATTTGCCGCCTGAACAGCTCGGTGAGCGTATCTTTGAAGTCGTCAACCAGCTTAACCGGGGCCAAAGCGTAATTGAACGACCATCGATCTGGTGGCTCAAGTTGGCCCAGCTCAATCTCCGGGCCGGCCAGCGAGCCTTAACCACCGCTGCTCATGCTTCGGCCTTTGATTATTTGCAGCATGGCTTGAATTTGCTGCGCCTTGGGCGATCCAACAGTTGGCGCAGCGATTACGCCTTAACGCTGCAGTTGCATCTGGCCGCGGCTGAAGTCGCCTATGTGATCGGCCGCTTTGCCGAAATGGAGCGACTGACCGGCCTGGCCGTTCAACATGCCCAAAGCGCCGCCGACCGGCTGGCTGCCTTTCAAATTCGGGTCCAGGCCCTGATCGCCCAGAACGAACTGCTCGAGGCTATTCAGTACGCCCGGCCCATCCTGAAACGACAAGGCATCAATCTTACCGCCCGGCCCAATCAGATCGACGCGGCCCTGGCTCTGGCCAAAACAAAGCTACTCCTCAGGCGTTATCGGCCCGCGGACCTGATCCATCTACCGGAGATGACCGATCCCCATCACCGGGCTGTGGTCCAATTCTTGAACAACTGTATTCTGGCGGCTTACTTTGCCGTACCGGAGCTGTTGCCCTCAATTATCTATCACCAGCTTCGCTTGACCGTTAAGTATGGCGCTTCAAACATCTCGGCCTCAAACTTTTCGGTGTACGGTCTGCTGCTGTGCGGCGCGGCCGGGGATATTGAGGGTGGTGGTCAGTTTGGCCGGCTGGCTCAACAACTCCTGTGGCGCTTCAACGATAGAAAAATGGTCGCCCGCACCTTACTGGCGGTGGGAGGCTTTATTCAGCATTGGCAAGAGCCTATCAGCGTCTGCCTAGCCACCCTCAAGCAAGCCTACGACGCCGGCCGGGAAACCGGTGAGCTCGATTTTGCGGCTTATGCCGCCCTGACGGGCTGTTACTACAGCTATTTAATCGGCCGGCCCCTGAACGCTATCAATGAAGAGATGCGGGTCGTGCGCCAATCCCTCTCACCGGCCAAACAAAAGACCCTCCAAATTCTGTTTGACCTGTGGCGCCAGGCCATTTTGAACCTCCTCGGTCAAACCGCCGAGCCTGGCGAGCTCAAGGGTGAAGCCTATAATGAAACCGAGATGTTTACGGTTCATCACGCCGCCCAAGACAAAAGTGCTCTGTTCGATGCCTACTTCAACAAACTACTGCTCAACTACTTGTTTCGCAACTATCGCCAAGCCTTGTCGATCGCCACGCTTGTGGGAAAAAACTACCTGGATGGCGCTATTGGGTTGATGACCATTCCGCTTTTCTACTTCTATGACTCTTTGACGCGGCTGGCCTTGTGCGAAGCGCCGGAGCGCTCTTCGTTGGACCAAAGTGAACGACAACGTCTCTTGGATCAGGTCGCCCGCAACCGGCGGAAGTTAAAAAAGTGGGCTCAGCACGCCCCAATGAACTACCGGCACCGGTTGACGCTGGTCGACGCCGAGCGAGCTCGCGTTTTGGGCCGGCCCGGAGTAGCTCGTGAATTGTACGACCAGGCGATTGCTCAGGCTCAAACCCAGGGCTTCACGAACGATGAAGCGGTGGCCCAAGAGTTGGCCGGTCGCTACTACTTAGAGCGAGGCCAGCGCCACTGGGGGGAACAGTACATCCGCCAAGCTATAAAAGCCTACCAACGCTGGGAAGCGACAGCCAAGGTCAAAGCCTTGGCAGCGGAGTTTCCTCAGTTAAGTGAGCAGCCGGCCGAAGACGCGGTGGCTCAAGAGACGGCCACCCTTGATTTGGGCAGCGTGATCAAAGCTTCCCAGGCCATCTCCGGCCAGATAATTTTAAGCGATCTGCTGGAAAAGTTAATGCGGATTGTGATTGAAAACGCAGGGGCCCAGCGAGGCTTTTTGATCTTATCCAAGAACGACCAGCTGGTCATCGAAGCGGCCGGCGCCACGGATGAAGCGCAAGTGACTACGCTCCAATCTCTGCCCATCGACAGCCCCGGCGCGCCGCCACTGGCCCGAGGCGTGGTCAATTATGTAGCTCGTTTAAGGGAACCCGTTGTCTTGGGAGACGCCGCCCGAGGCGGCGAATTTACTCACGATCACTACATCCTGACCTATCGTCCTAAATCGATTCTGTGCGCTCCACTGGTCAATCAGGGACAGCTTACCGGGCTGATCTATCTGGAGAACAACCTGACGACAGACGCCTTCACCGCCAGCCAGGTCAAACTCTTAACTCTGCTTTCGGCGCAGATTGCTATCTCGATTCAAAACGCCAGTCTGTATGCCGACCTGAAGCGGAGCGAGAAAAAATACCGGACTATTTTTGAAGAGTCGCGGGATGTCATTGTGCTGACCACGCCCAATGGCCAGGTAATCGATATCAATCCGGCTGGACTGCGGCTGTTTGGGTACACAGAAGAAGAGGCCCGTCAGGCTAACGTGGTCCAAAACTATCTAAATCCCAGCCAGCGGCTTCTATTCCGGCAAATGATGGAAGAGCGAGGTTCGGTTAAAGATTTTGAGGTCAAACTTAAAAAGAAAGATGGCACCGTGCTGGATGGCCTGGTTTCGGCCACAGTGCGGGTTGGGGAAGATGGTAAAACTGTAGGCTACCAGACCTTACTGCGGGATATTACCGCCCAGAAACAGGTCGAGCAGGAGCGTCTTCAATTCTCGGCCATTCAGCGTGAGCTCTCTCTGGCTCAAGAAATCCAACAAGGCTTACTTCCCCCGGCTATTCCAAACTGGCCAAATCTGGACATGGTCTGCTACAGCGTACCAACCCGCAATGTAGGCGGTGACTTGTATGCCTATCACGCCTTTGGGGACGGCAAATTTGCCGTGGCCGTAGGCGATGTATCCGGCAAAGGGATGCCGGCTGCGCTTTTGATGGCGGTCAGCCTGTCGGCCTTGCAGTCGATTATTCGCCAGCAGTTTGCGCCTGGCCAGCTATTGGCTCACCTGGACGAAACCATTAGTACCTACACCACGCATACCCACCAAAACTGCGCCCTGATTTATGCCGATCTTACCTTTGAAAGTGAATCACCGCGCCAGGCCACCTTGCGCGTGGCGAATGCGGGCTGTATGACCCCTGTCATCAAATACGCCGACGGTTCGGTGGCCTGGATTGAAGTAGCCGGACTGCCTTTAGGCTCCGGTTTCAGTATAGAGCTAGGTTACATTCAAAAGACAGTCCAACTTAACCAGGGTGACCTCATTATTCTGACCAGCGATGGTGTGGTTGAAGCCAATAATCGCCAGAATGAACTGTTCGGCTTTGGCGGGCTCGAGGAAGCGGTCTGCTCCGGTCCTCAAAGCAGCGCCCAAGCTATGCTCGATCACCTCAAAACCCGTGTCGAGGCTCATGCCGACGGAGCAGACCTGGCGGACGACGTGACGATTGTAGTGATCAAGATTTAATTACGGGTTGGCCGCTTAGAGTCTTTCAGTTATTTGGCGTAATCCACAGCCCGTGTTTCCCGCACCACAGTCACCTTAATTTGACCGGGGTATTGCAAATTCTCCTCAACCTGGCGGGCAATGTCCTTGGACATTTTGATCGCTTCGTAATCGTCCACCTCTTCGGGCCGGACAATAATCCGCACTTCGCGGCCCGCCTGAATAGCAAAGGCTTCCTCAACCCCCTTAAAAGAGTGAGCAATGTCTTCCAAAGCCTTGATCCGCTTGACATAATTTTCCAAGCTCTCCCGCCGGGCTCCGGGCCGAGCCCCGGAGATCGCATCGGCGACCTCTACAATAACGGCCTCCAGAGACTCCTGCTCAATTTCATGGTGGTGGGAGGCGATGCAGTTGACCACCGGCGCGCTCACCCCATACCGCTTGGCGATATCGGCGCCAATAATCGCGTGTGGTCCTTCCACCTCGTGATCGACCGCTTTGCCAATATCGTGCAGCAACGCCCCTTCACGGCAAATTTCCACGTCCCCGCCCACCTCGTTCGCAATTACCACCGCCAACCGGGACGCTTCAATCGCGTGTTCGCGCTGGTTTTGACCGTAGCTGGTGCGGAACTGCAAGCGTCCCAGAAGTTTAATAATTTCTGGGTGGAGCCGCCGCACCCCGGCATCGTAGATGGCTTGCTCACCGGCTTCCTTGATGGTCTGCTCTACTTCTTCTTGAGCCTTCTGAACCAGCTTCTCGATGCGGGCCGGGTGGATCCGCCCGTCTGTAATCAGGCGGCTCATGGCCAACCGGGCCACCTCTCGCCGGACCGGATCAAACCCGCTGAGAATGATGGCTTCGGGTGTATCATCGACAATCACATCGACGCCGGTAGCATTTTCAAAGGCCCGGATATTTCGGCCTTGGCGACCAATAATCCGGCCTTTCATCTCGTCGCTGGGCAGCGGCACCGCCGAAACCACGGTTTCAGAGACCTGATCCGAAGCCACCCGCTGCATCGCCAGCACGATAATCTCGCGTGCTTTGCGATCGGCCTCAGCTTTGGTATCAGCCTCGACCTGGCGAATAATCCGGGTCATATCTTGCCGGGTATCTTGCTCAACCATTTTCAAGAGCTCATCCTTAGCCTCGTCTCGCGTCATCTGGGAAATCCGCTCCAACTCAGCCAGGCGCTGCTCGTGAATTTTTTCAATTTCGTTGGCTTTGCGATCGACGACGCTTTGCCGTTTGTTGAGATTACGCTCTTTCTTCTCTAGGTTTTCCAGACGCCGCTCCAGGCTTTCCTGGCGCTGCTGGAACCGCTCTTCTTGCTTATCAATTTCTCTCCGCTTACGATTGATATCGTTTTCGGCCTCGTTACGGAGCTTTAAGGCCTCCTCCTTAGCTTCCACCTCCTTCTGCTGAGCTTGGGCTTCTGCTTTAGCGATGATGTCGGCGGCACGCTCGTCGGCAGATTTTAGCTTCTTCTCGGTTATATTGCGGTGATACAGATAACCGACAGCAAAACCAAAACCCGCTGCGAAAATCGCCTCCAGGAAAAAAACCAAGATATCCACTGCGTTTACCTATCCTCTTTTCAATGTGTAGTTGAGAAACGGCTCGGGTGAATCAAAAAGCCGCGACACATTACGTCACGGCTCAAAATTAGGGCGCGCGGTTGAGAGAGAACCGAAAGGCGTTAAATCGAGTTAAAGCAAAAAACTGTTCAGCTTCCGAACTGATCAGACCAGACACCGCCTCGTCTAACCATTAACGCGTGAGCTAACACATGAAAACTTCGGAGGTGAGTCTCAAATTACTGGGTCCCGACAAATCTTTGTTTTTTTGGACTTTACTTGTTGGTGAATAAACACCACTTGACTCGTTAAATGCGATAATCTTCACCACCGAGTGGAAAATAATTTTCAACGATTTGGATTGACTTCGGTTTAAATATTAACTTGTGAGCTAGCCCACAAGGCTCAACACTATTCAACTCAAGCTCCTGGCTTGAATTGCGCCGCAAAGTTTGAGAAATGACGCTGACGTCGAAAGTTAACTATTAAATTATGAGACCACGACTATTCTGTTATTCTTGCAGGACGGCTTCGGGCTCGATCTTAGGCGCGTCTTGCAGCGGTAGGTTAAACGTCTCCCTAATTTTATTTTCGATTTCCAAGGCAAGCAGTGGATTTTGAGTAAGATAGTCTTTAGCATTTTCCCGGCCTTGCGCCAGACGAGTATCGCCATAGGAGTAAAAGGAACCCCGTTTGTCGATGATATTATTCTCGACGGCGATATCAAGAATATCGCCCACTTTCGAAATGCCTTGGTTATACATAATGTCAAATTCGGCAACTTTAAAGGGTGGCGCCACTTTATTTTTCTTGACCGTTATCCGGGTGCGATTGCCCAAGACTTCACCACCGTTTTTAATTGCCTCGATGCGGCGGATGTCCAGGCGCACGGAAGCGTAAAAGCGCAGCGCCATCCCGCCACTGGTTGTTTCTGGATTACCAAACATAACGCCAATCTTTTGGCGCAGTTGGTTAGTAAAGATGACCACAGTATTAGTGGATTTGATCGCTCCGGTTAGCTTGCGGAGGGCCTGGCTCATTAAGCGAGCCTGCAATCCGACGTGAGAGTCACCCATTTCACCTTCAATTTCGGCTCGAGGGACCAACGCGGCAACCGAGTCCACCACCACCACCGCCATGACTCCGGAACGAACTAACGCCTCTGTGATCTCTAAGGCTTGCTCGCCAGTATCCGGCTGAGACACATACAATTCCTCAATGTTTACGCCGCACTTCTGGGCATAAAGCGGATCGAGCGCATGTTCGACATCAACAAAGGCCGCTAGCCCGCCGCCTTTTTGTGCTTCAGCGATAATATGCTGACAAATTGTCGTCTTACCGGAACTTTCCGGGCCGTATATTTCAATGATGCGGCCTTTGGGTACCCCCCCAATGCCCAACGCTAGGTCCAGCGCTAAGGAACCGGTTGGAATGGCATCAACCTGCAAGTGAAGAGCATCACCCAACTTCATAATAGCGCTTTCGCCAAAACGCTTCTTAAGATTAGCCAGCGTGGTTTCTAGCGCTTTTTCTTGTCCATTGACCGCCATGGAAACTCCCAGAATATAAATAGTTGCAAGCAAGTAGCTTGCAACATATGAAGCATGTCAGACTTAGTGTGAAAACACTAATTTCTTACTAATACGGTAGTTTACCTCAGCAAATTAGAATATGCAAGAAGAATTTAAACATTAACAAAATTTTTCAACAAAATCCTTCATTTTTGAGTAGTGAGTGCCCGGCCAGTAAACCTGACCACAGGCCTGACAGCGATGAAACTTGTCGTAGTAGTGTTGAGTCCTGGGCGGAAGATCGGCCAGGACGCTGGCTTTATCAACCGGCTGGAGCAGGCCATTGCAGCGAATACACCGCTTAAACGGCTCTGAGATCTTGGCTAACTTGTAACGATGCCAGACTTCAAGCAGTTGCTGGCGAGGTTTGGTGGTGCGGAGGCAGTAGCCGTACGTCACAAGCCCGCGCTTAAGAAGACCCCGGTCACGGGTGAGCAGAATTCTTTGCTCACCGCTGGAAATTTCAGCCAATACTTCATCAGCGTAGTCGTTTCGGTACAAGGTGTCGAAGCCAAGCATCCGCAAATAACGGGCCAACTGGCCGAGATGCACATCCAGCACAAAGCGTGGCGGCTGTGGATCGGGCGGGCGCAGGGCAGCGAACTCGACCGGCAGCGTGGCGAAGCGGGGATAGACGGCCAGCCGATCGCCGTCTTGGACGCAATAAGCGAAATCAACCGGCCGGCCGTTAGCCAGGATAAGCTCAACTTCCGGGTGCGGCACGCCGAGCGCCTCAATCACATCCTTAACCGAGGTGCTGACCACAAAGGCGTAGCCTAAAACCTGCTGCTTTAACTCACGCGGCAAAAAATCGTTAAGGTCGGCGTAAAAGCGGAACCCCGCGTAGCTTTTTTCAGGCATAAGATCTCAGTCTTCAACTCTACGCACCCAAACCCGGTTGCTGTGAAAGGTACTCTGACCGGCCATATCGGCCAACTCATCCGAGGTGGTCCAATTGACGTTGCGCCCCCCAGCCCCATTACGAAATGGATCAAGCTTAGCCCACCGGCCCTTCGGCGAGGCGATGACCCCGGGCCGCACCGCGTCACTGACGACGGCCTGGAGCTTGCACCAACCGCGCTCATTCTCAATGACGACCAGATCGCCATCATTAATCTGGCGGGCCGCCGCATCAGCGGGGTGAATCTCGAGGAAAGGCGCACGCTCGCGATCGAGTAGGCCGGTTTGATTACCAAAACTGCTGGTGACAAA
>CALMIS010000329.1 GCA_937864185.1 uncultured Chloroflexota bacterium | reverse complement strand
TCGGGCAGCGAGAGGGCAGCTTGGTTAATGATCCGCCGGATTTCTTCATCGTGCTGAGCTTCAATGACAAATTCAGGATTGGTCGTGGTGAGCTGGTGCGGGTGGCCATTGGCGATAAACTGTTCAATCAAGGCCAGAGTCTGGGTGTTGGTGACGGCATGGATCTTCACCCCAAGGATCTCGATGGTAGAAAGTAACTGCGCTTTCATAACCGGCTGACCACCGTTAGAACTTGCTCAGCGGCTCGCGTCCAGGAAAACTTTTGAATTTGCCGGTAACCTTTTTCGACCAGCCGCTGGCGCAGGTCCTGATCGGTCACAAGCTGAACGATCCCGGCTGCGATCGCCTCGGTCCGGTGGGGATCAACCAGGATGGCCGCCTCGCCGGCGACCTCTGGCAGGGACGAGACGTTGCTAGTTAGCACGGGCGTACCGCAAGCCATCGCTTCGAGAACGGGCAGGCCAAAACCTTCGTACAAGGATGGAAAGACGTAGGCCAGGGCGCCGGAGAGCAAGGCGGCTTTGTCCTCCGTCGGAATATAGCCGGGAAAGAGTACCTGTCCGGCCAGGCCCAACGCTTGCCCCCGGGCCAAAATCTCATCCTCCAACCACCCTTTCTTACCACCGATGACGAGCCGGAGAAGCTTTTTACTCTCGTCACCTGTCCTCGAAAGCGAGGGGACAGTAGTGATTTGTGGCCTCATTTGCTGCACCAAGTGAAACGCCTCAAGGAGCCGCACCAGATTTTTACGAGGCTGGAGCGTGCCCAAATAAAGCAGATAGGGGCCGTCAAGACCATATTTCGCTTTGACCGCGGCAATGGCCGTTGGATCTTCGATGCGCTTGAGCGACTCGTCCCGGCCCAAGTAGACGACAGTGATCCGGTTGGGATCGGCGTGGTAGAAGCGCACCAGGTCAGCCTTGGTCGCTTGCGAGTCGGCCAGGAGGTGACGGGCGACGCGCGTGTGACGGCGCGTGGTCCATTCTAAGTAGCGGCGATCGAAGGGCCGGTGGGCCTCGGGATAGTAGCGGTAGCCCAGATCATGAACGGTGACGAGGGCAGGCACCGGGCAAAAGAGCGGCAAGACGTGGGCCGGTACGAAAAGAGCATCGGGTGGACACTGCCAAAGTTCGGCAGATAAACGTATGTGGGTCCAGAGGCGGGGCCAGGGAATGACGCGGGTTTCCACATACGGTGAGGCTGGCCAATTGAGGGGTAAGGGCGGGTGAGGCGTGTAGAGCCGCAGGCGCAAGTATGAGGAGGCTTGTTTTGCCAGGGCCTTGATCAATTCAAGAGCGTAATTTTCGGTGCCGGTCCGTTGGGCGCGGGCAGCCCGGCTGGCATCGAGGCCAAGGGTGAATGAACGCTGCATATCAGCTCAGGGTCGGCAAAAATCGGACGAGTTCAGCGACCGGCAGCACGCCCGGGCGCAGCAGACGCGGCGGGTCAACACTCAGATCGATGATGGTCGATGGTATGGTCGATGGGCTGGGGCCGCCATCGAGCACTAAAGGAAGATCCGGGCCAAGCTGTTCGGCCACGCCTTGAGCAGTGGGTGGCGTAGGCTGCCCGGAGATGTTGGCGCTGGTCACGGCCAGCGGTCGCCCGGCAGCGAGAACCAAATCCCGGCTCGTGGGATGATCGGGGATGCGCACGGCCACGGTCTCGAGACCGGAGGTAACGTCGTCGGGCAGGGCTTTAACCTTGGGCAAAACCACGGTCAAGGGCCCGGGCCAAAATTCACGCAGTAAGGCCCAGGCCTGGTTGGGCACGTCCCGGGCGACTAAGTTCAAGTCATCGATTTGGGTGATAAAAACCGGGATCCCTTTTTCGGGCGGCCGTTGTTTGAGTTGGTAGATTTGGCGGACCGCGTACCGCTCGAAAGCAATGGCCCCCAAGCCGTAGACCGTATCGGTGGGAAAGGCCACGACATCGCCTTCGCGCAGCAGGCGGCGGGCCAACTTCAGCGCTTTCTTTGAGGTAGCGGGCAAGATTTCGGTCATGGTTTCTCCAGATCGTCTGCCGACTACTTTACTTGGAGTCCGACCGGGTGTCAACTCACCCTCGGTCGAGTCTGGCTCAAGATAGGTTTTTAAAATGCTAAGGGGTAAGATGAACCTTAGTTTATGCGTCCTAATACTGAAAATACTTGACACCGTCAGTATAAACCTTACAATTCAAAAATCTGCAAGCAATTAATCGGCCGGTTTTATGCGGTCATAAAAAGGAGAATTTTAACATGTCCGAACCTATTCACGTCAACGATGCCGAATTTGAAGCCAAAGTGTTGAAGTCCGGTACGCCGGTTGTGGTTGATTTTTGGGCGCCGTGGTGCGGTCCTTGCCGGATGGTGGCGCCGGTGCTCGATGAGTTGGCCAAAGAGTACGGCCAAAAGCTCGTTATTGCCAAAGTTAACACCGATGAAAATCCGGAATGGGCAATGCGGTATGGCGTTCAAGGCATCCCGACGATGCTTTTTGTGAAGGACGGTAAAGTGGTGGATCGCATTGTTGGCGCGCATCCCAAACCCTCGATCCAGCAACGTGTCGATAACATGTTACAGGCTGTAGTTAACTAAGCGTCCTAGAGCGAGCCTGACTTTGTGAGCCTACCCACCCCGGTAGGCTTTTTTTTTGAGCTAGACCTCATAGGTTTTCAAAACCTATGAGGTCTAGCCAACAAATATGGAGCCATTCGACTGAACACTTGTTCTTGTTGTTCGGTCAAGAATTTGCTATAATTCTGACACCATGGCTAAACTCAAAACTTTGTATGTCTGTCAAGCTTGTGGCAGCACCCAGCCTAAGTGGATGGGCCGTTGCCCCGATTGCGGCGAGTGGAATACGCTGGTCGAGACCCTGGTCGATACCGGCAAAACCACCTCGGCTGCTGCGTCCTCTCGCTCAACCCTCGCCGCCCGGAATCTGCCTCAGCCGCTCAACCACATTACCGCCGATCATTATCAGCGGACCATGCTGCCGATGGAGGAGTTTAACCGGGTGCTGGGCGGCGGTTTAGTGCCAGGTTCGTTGGTGCTCATCGGCGGCGACCCCGGCATCGGCAAGAGTACGTTGCTGCTCCAGATTTCGGACAGTCTGGCTAAAGAAGGGGCTGTCCTGTACATCTCTGGCGAAGAAAGCGCGCAGCAGATCAAACTACGGGCCGACCGGTTGCAAATTGCCAGCGACCGGCTCTTTGTACTGGCGGAAAACAACATGACCGCCATTATGGACCATATTCGCCAGCATCAACCCCGATTCTTAATTGTGGACTCTATTCAGACCGTTTATTTGGAAGAGCTGCAGTCGGCGCCGGGGTCGGTTAGCCAGGTGCGAGAATGTGCGGCACGTTTTCAAGAGGTGGCCAAGGGGCAAAATATTCCGGTCTTTCTGATTGGTCACGTCACTAAAACGGGGGTCATCGCCGGGCCGCGGGTGTTGGAACATATTGTCGACACGGTTCTTTACCTGGAAGGGGAACGATACCACGCCTACCGACTGCTGCGTAGTGTTAAAAACCGTTTTGGCGCCACCAACGAGGTTGGTATTTTCGAGATGGGGGACAACGGCTTGAACGAAGTGGCCAATCCGAGTGAAATCTTCCTGGCGGAGCGACTACCCAATGCCACCGGCTCCTCTATTGCCGTCACCCTCGAAGGGACCCGCCCGCTGCTGGTCGAGGTTCAGGCCTTGGCCAGTACCACCAGCTTTGGTAACCCGCGCCGGACGGCCAACGGAGTCGATATGAACCGGCTCTTGCTGTTGGTCGCCGTGCTAACCAAACGGGTAGGAGTGCGACTGGGAGACCAAGATGTGTTCGTTAACGTCATCGGGGGGCTGCAAATCAACGAACCGGCCTCGGATCTGGCAGTCGCTATGGCTTTAGTTTCCAGTGTGAAAAATGTGCCGGTCTCGGCAGATATGGCGATGGTCGGCGAAGTTGGTCTATCCGGTGAACTCCGAGCTGTTGGTCATATGGAAACACGGCTAAAGGAGGCCGCCAAGCTGGGCTTCAAACGCTGTCTGGTCCCCGCCTCCAGCCAGCTTAAGCAGGCTGACGGCATGCAGTTGAATGTCCTCAAGGTGCGCTCGGTTGGTGAGGCGCTGAAGCTGGCTTTAGTCCAGTAATGAGAGAGAATCATTGCCACGTACTTTAAAAATCCTTTGACAATTCTAACCGTTCATGTTACCATAACCGACAGCATTTTTGCACTTATTACTATTTATTCTGTTATATCCTGCACGTTGAGTACTTATTTCCCTAAATAATTATTTGGCAAGCTAGCGGATCCTCTTCATTTGTCTACCAATGGTTTAATAATCAATTCTATCGCAGTTCTTAAGTAAGACTCGGATTTGAGTCAGAGGTAGACCAACAAAAAATGAGCGCAAAACCCGAACTAGCAAGTTCGGGTTCTATTACTTTGTGATGCGGCTCATTTCGTTAGGCCAAACTTGGGCGAATGTACTGACGTGCAGTCGCCTATTTTTTTGGATCAGCGCGCTGTGCGGTCTTATTGGATGAGCATCGAGTTTATGTTTCGGCTGGTCGGGATGGTAGTTTTTGCTATCATCGGGATTCAGTCAATCCGATTTTTTCAGCCGGGTAACGCCACCGAGTCAGCCAGGTTGATTATTGTCTTAACCTTGGCAGGAGCGGGACTGGGGTTGCTTGTTGCTCCGTATCTGACCACGCGGCCCTTCTACTTTGTTCAGGCTAAACTTAAAAGAGTGCCGGCTACCAAATTGGTCGCTGGGGTAATCGGGTTGGCCTTGGGTTTGGGTGTAGCCGCCCTGCTCATTCCCTCCTTGTCCGGTTTACCCGATCCCTTTGGCAGTTGGCTGCCGGTCGCTGTGAGCATCGTCTTCGGCTATATTGGGGCAGCGACCATGGTAATGCGGCAACGGGACATTTTTGGCATGATCGGGCCGCGTTTCCCTACAGGCAACGGGAGCTCGTTATCCGGCTTTGGTCGCAAAGCCACCGATGATGTCGTCCTGCTCGATACCAGCGTCATTATTGATGGTCGCATCGTCGATATCAGCAAGACCGGCTTCATCCGCAACACCGTGCTGGTGCCTAACTTCGTCCTCAACGAGTTGCAGTATATTGCGGACTCGTCAGATACCCTCCGTCGCAATCGAGGCCGGCGTGGCCTGGAAGTATTGGAACAACTGCAAAATGAGGCGGTAGTGCCGGTGCAGATTACGGATCTGGATGTGGATGGGGTCAAAGGCGTAGACGATAAGCTGGTGATGTTGGCCAAACAGCTCGATTGTCCGATTATTACGAATGATTTTAATCTTAACAGTGTGGCTAAGTTGCAAGGTGTGATTGTGCTTAATATCAATGAACTGGCCAACGCGGTCAAGACAGTCTACCTGCCCGGCGAAGTTGTCGACATCAAAATCATTCAGGAAGGCAAAGAGCGTGATCAAGGCGTAGCCTACCTGGATGACGGCACGATGATTGTGGTCGAAAATGGTAAGAGCTATATGAACAAAACGGTCAGCGTGCTGGTCACGCGGGTGATTCAAACCAACGCCGGCCGAATGATTTTTGCGAAGATGGATGGATGACCTATGATGCTCAAAGTTTATAACTATCTCAGCCGCCAACTCGAAGATTTTACGCCGCTGGAACCCGGCTTTGTCGGGATGTATGTCTGCGGTCCGACGGTCTACGGCGATGCGCACATTGGTCATGCCAAATGTTACATCACTTTTGACGTGGTCCATCGCTACCTGGAGTACTTAGGCTATAAGGTGCGTTACGTGCAAAACATCACCGATGTGGGGCACTTGGTCGGTGACGGGGATGAGGGCGAGGACAAAATTGGGCGCCAGGCCCGGCTAGAGCGGGTTGAGCCGATGGAGATCGTTGAAAGCTACACCCGCAACTACTTCCGGGATATGGATTTGCTTAACGTTATTCGGCCGGATATCTCGCCGCGAGCCAGTGGTCACGTCCCGGAACAGATTGAGTTGGCCCAGACCCTGATTCAGCAGGGCTACGCTTACGTTAGCAACGGGAATGTTTATTTTGCCGTCTCCAGTTGGCCGGCCTACGGTAAACTCTCACGGCGCAAAGTTGAGGAACTTGAAGAAGGCGCCCGGCTTGAAGTTTCCGAGGATAAACGCGATCCGCGTGATTTTGCGGTTTGGCGCGTCGCTTCGCCGGGCCATTTGATGCAGTGGAATAGCCCCTGGGGCAGCGGTTTCCCCGGCTGGCACGCCGAGTGTACGGTCATGGCCCGCAAATACCTGGGGTTGCCGTTCGATATTCACGGTGGTGGGCTGGAGAATATCTTTCCGCACAATGAGAGTGAAATTGCCCAGGCCGAAGCGGCTTACAGTCACGAGTTTGCCCGGTACTGGCTGCTCAACAACATGGTGACCATCGATGGAACCAAAATGGGCAAAAGTCTGGGGAACTCGCTAACGATACAGCAGGCGCTTACCGGCGACCATCCCCGGCTGTCGCAGCCCTACTCGCCGCTGACGGTACGCTACTTTATTTTGAGTAGCCACTATCGCCAAACGACCGATTTCACCGACGAAGCTTTGAGCGCTGCCGCCCGCGGCTACGAGCGGCTGATCGGCACGGTCGGGCTGGTTCGCCAACTGCTGGCCAAACCGCAGGCCCTGAACCAGACCACAGCTGAGTCAGAGATCCTCGACTCCATCGAGGCGCTCCGGTCACGTTTTGACGAAGCAATGAACAACGACTTCAACACGCCGCAGGCTTTGGCTGCCCTCTTCGATTTTAACCGGACCATCAATACCCTGCTGAATCGGCCGGAGCCGGCTTCGGTCGCTACTCTGGAAGCGGTCGATGAGATCTATCGCCGCTTGGGGGGTGAGGTGTTGGGGATAGTGCCGGCCGAAATCTCAACGCAGGCCGGCGCCTCAGGTGGTATTGAAGATGAGTTACTTCGGATTCTAGTGGATCTGCGTGCTGCCGCTCGGAAAAATAAAGATTTTGCTACCGCCGATGCCATTCGCAATCGGTTGACCGATTTGGGTGTTGTGCTTGAAGATCGGGCTGACGGCACAGCCTGGAAGATCACGCCTCGCTAACGATGACTGAGGTTTTGTACGGGCGCAATGCGGCCCGCGAGTGCCTGCGGGCGCGGCGGCGCCATATTCATGAAGTCTTGCTGGCGGATAACCTCAAGAGCTCGGCGGTGATCGATGAGATCTTGACCCTGGCTCAGCAGACTCGGATCCCGGTTAAAACTGTGCCGCGTCACAGCCTCGATCAGCTGGCGCAAGGGCATCAAGGGGTGGTGCTGAAGACTGGACGCTATCCGACGGTGGGGATGGAGGATATTCTCCGGCGAGCAGCCAAACTTGGTGAACTCCCGTTCTTGGTGGCTTTTGATCACTTAGAAGATCCCAACAATGTCGGGGCCATTCTGCGGACCGCGGAAATTGTCGGGGTGCATGGCGTGCTTTTGCCTCGGCAGCGGGCAGCCGGGGTGACGCCAGCGGTAGTCAATGTCTCAGCGGGGGCCGTTGAGCATATGTGGCTGGCTGAGGTCTCTAACCTGGTTCAAGCCCTGCAAAGTCTCAAAGAAAACCAAGTGTGGGTCGTCGGCTTAGATTATGCTTCAGAAGCAGTTCCCTATCATCAGGCGAGTTTAGCCGGGGCTGTGGTTCTAGTGGTGGGGAGCGAAGGTAAGGGGCTAAGCCGGCTTATTCGGCAAACCTGTGACTTTTTGGTTAAGCTGCCGATGCGCGGCCGGGTTGAATCGCTCAACGCTTCGGTCGCATGCGGGTTGGTTTTGTACGAGGTCTGGCGTACTAGAGAGTTTATAGCTTAGAAAATAGTTATAACTCAAGTTTTGATTTGACTCTTATACCGAAATTAGTATAATTCACCTTTGCACGGCGCGCCAGCGCCGTGTTTTTAAGTCCAAAATGGAGGGGTGCCCGAGTGGTTAAAGGGGGCTGACTGTAAATCAGCTGGCTTGGCCTACGGCGGTTCGAATCCGTCCCCCTCCATTTAATATTCAATAGTATCCGGGAAACCTAAAGACCAACAAAGGGGACATTTGCATGGCAAAAGAGCAATTTGTGAGGAGCAAGCCGCACGTAAACATCGGGACGATCG
>CALMIS010000328.1 GCA_937864185.1 uncultured Chloroflexota bacterium | reverse complement strand
GGGGACTATGTCCCGGTCTTTGGTGGCGCCGGCGAAGAAGCGGCCGAGGAAGAAGGGGCGATGGAGGAAACCACGGCGGCAGTCTCCGAAGCGGATTTGCCAGACCTGGGTGGTCGCGAAGTTACCGTGGCGGTAGAAAATGCCTACTTGCCCTTCAACTATATCGATCCGTCCACCGGTGAACCGGCCGGTTGGGACTACGAAGCGATCGATGCTATCTGCGCCTTGCTGAACTGCACGCCAGTCTATGTTGAGGCGGCTTGGGAAGGCATGATCCAGGCCACGGCCGATGGTCAGTATGACATGGCCGCTGATGGCATCACCATCAACGAAGAGCGAGCTGAGATTGTAGATTTCTCTGACGGTTATATTAGCATCGAGCAGCGCATTTTGGTTCGTGTCGACGAAGATCGCTTTAGCACGGTTGAAGAGCTGGTCGCCGATGATAGCCTGAAGATTGGTTCTCAAGTCGGGACCACCAACTACGAAACCGGGGTCGAAGTATTTGGGGCGGATCGGATTGAGGCCTTTGAGCAGTATCCTTTTGCGGTTCAAGCCCTCCTCGCCGGTGATGTTGACGCGGTTCTAGTCGATGAGACCTCGGGTTTAGGGTACGTCGGAGTCAACGCTGACCAGCTCAAACTGACCGGCGACTCCCTCTCCAGTGACCAACTTGGCTTTGCTTTCCCCAAGGGCAGCGACCTGGTTGAGCCGGTCAATATGGCCCTCGCCGTCATGCGGGAAAACGGTACGTTAGACCAACTGGCAGACAAGTATTTTACCGACAAGTTTACAATTACTTACGAAGACCTTGAATAGACGCAGCAAGTCAACAAACTGTCGGCCAAGGCCTACAACCGATAGGTCGTAAGTCTTGGTGTAGAAAAAGTGTCAGACTGGGCACCAGTCTGACACTTTTTTAAACATTTGCAGTCCCCGCCACTCTATCGAAGGAGAAAACTCAATGCAATCGACTGAAGTAGGAGAGTTGTCGCGTCCAAGCTCCATAAATTTTGCCTGGCGAGATTTTCCATGGTGGCTTGTTGCCATAGTTGGCTTCCTGGTTGTGATGGGCTATATTCTATTTGCGCCGGGCGCTCTCAATCCGGAAACAGGTGAGCGAGGTGAGAATGAGTTTTACAAGGCCTTTAATTTTATCGCCGGTGGAGTAGGCGATCTTTCCGATTTACAAACCTTCTCAATGACCGATATCGTCGGGACAGGCATCTCGGTCACGATCTATACTACCCTGGTTGCGTTTTTCTTTGCTATGATTTTGGGGTTGTTGGCAGGACTGGGCCGGGTAAGCAGCAGCGTTATCCTTCGCAATTTGGCCACTACCTACGTTGAATTTGTGCGGGGTGTGCCCACGCTGGTCTTGATTTTTACAGTGGCTTTTGTGCTGGTGCCTGAGACCGCTGAACTGGTGGGGCTGGAAAACAGTGCACCGCAAAATACACGGGCGATCGTTGCCCTGGCCGTCATTTACGGAGCGTATCTGGCCGAGATCTTCCGGGCCGGGATCGAGTCTATCCCGCGAGGCCAAATGGAGGCGGCGCGCTCGGTGGGGATGTCCTACCAGCAGGCGATGCGCTACATTATTTTGCCCCAGGCTATCCGCAATATTGCGCCAGCCTTGGGCAATGACTTTATCGCTATGCTTAAGGACTCGTCTCTTGTGTCGGTGCTGGCGGTGCGCGATATCACCCAGCAAGCGCGGCTGTACGCCGGTAGCAGCTTCCGCTTTCGAGAAACCTACCTGGTGTTGACGTTTTTGTACCTGACGATGACCTTAACTTTAAGTTTGCTTTTACGCTGGTATGAGAAGAGGCTACGCATTGATGGACGATGACATCATTATCATTGAGGATTTACACAAGTTTTTTGGCAAGGTAGAGGCGGTCAAAGAAGTAAATTTGCGTATCAAACGCGGTGAAGTAGTCGTCATCATCGGACCTAGTGGCTCCGGCAAGAGCACCGTCTTACGCTGTATCAATCACTTGGAAAAACCCACGCGCGGCGCGGTCTACATCGATGGGGTGCATTTGGAAGCGAGAGGCACCGACATCAACAAAGTCCGGGAAGAGGTAGGGATGGTCTTCCAACAGTTCAATCTTTTTCCGCATTTAACTGTCCTCGAGAATATTACAATTGCGCAACGGATCGTCCGCAAGCGCAGCAAAGAAGAGGCCATTATGGTTGCCCGGCAGCAACTGGCCCGCGTAGGTATTCCCGAAAAGGAAAATGTCTTTCCTGGTCAGCTATCCGGTGGTCAGCAGCAGCGGGTCGCGATCGCCCGTGCCCTGGCGATGAATCCTAAGGTAATGCTGTTCGATGAGCCGACCAGCGCGCTCGACCCGGAAATGATCAACGAAGTCTTGGATGTTATGCTTAATCTGGCCAAGGAAGGCATGACTATGGTGGTTGTCACCCATGAAATGGGTTTTGCGCGCAGCGCCGCCGACCGGATTATTTTTATGGACAGTGGCCAGATTGTAGAGGATACCACCCCAGAAGAACTATTTAGCAACCCCAAACACGAACGGACTAAGCTTTTCTTAAGCAAAATCTTGCACCATTAGAAATGTTTCCTAAATCAGGTACACCTGCCTAGAACTTGTTGAGAGAGGGTAAAGTTATGAGTCTGGTAAAAACGTATCCTCGCGTCTGGTCACTTGAAAACGGCATAGCCATGGTCGTGACCGATCTACATGGTGACTGGGACGCTTATGAGCGTTATCGAAATCATTTTACTCGTCTGCATACCAATGGTTTGGTTGACTATTTAATCTTCACCGGTGATCTAATTCATGCCGAAGATCCCGAGAACGATGCCTCTTTAGAGATTCTGCTAGATGTTTTAGCGCTTCGGGCTTCGTATGGGGATTGCATCATCTACATCTGTGGCAATCATGAACTTCCTCATATTTACGCCATCAGCCTGTCCCGGGGAGATCGTGCTTACACCCCTGAATTTGAAAAGGTACTGAGTCAAAGCCGGTGGCGCAAGCAAGTGATCGATTTATTTAGCTCCTTGCCCTTCTACATTCGCTCTCGAGCCGGAGTTTCCGTCACTCACGCCGGTGCGCCGGCCGTCATCACCGAACCTGATAACGTTATAAAGCTATTTGCCTGGGATCACCAGGCCGTTCTTAATTGGGCCGAGCTACAGCTCAAACAGGGCAATATCGTTGCCCTCCGCCGTGGTTTTTCAAACCTGCATCACGGTTTACCCTATGATACTCTGGCGAAGTACTTTCTAGACGTCGCCGGTCCGCAGGATCCCCGGTATGACGATCTGCTGCGCGGTTTTTTTGCCAGCAACCATCCGGATTTCAACCCTTTGTTATGGTCTACGCTTTTCACCCGCTGTGAAGAAGAATACGGCCTGTCGGATCACGGCATTTTTGTTGAGGCCTTGCTGCAGGAGCTGTCGGTCGATTTTGTACCGCAGCGTTTTCTGGTAACCGGGCATATGACGATCAAAGGCGGGCATCAAGCCGTCACCCCGCAGCATCTGCGTCTGGCCAGTGCTCGACACGCGTCACCGCGGACGGCCGGTGAGTATTTACTCTTTGATACAAGCCAGCCTGTGAACAATATAAAAGAGTTATCTAAAGGCTTGGGCAGTGTATTTAAATAAAAAAGGCGGTCAATGTGCATGACCGCCTCTTTTATGAAAAGTGTGAGCGTTAAGCTGGTTCGAAGCCCAAATACGTTTTTTCGGCTTCTCCTTCACCCCGTTTAATAAAGGTGGCCTTGAGTGGCATTCCAATCTTAATAGAGGCAGGATTGCTAACGTCGACGCCGATAATCTGGCCCATGACGCTAGGGCCTTCTTCTAGTTCCACAATACCGGCGCAGTAGGGGTTTTTAATGCTGTAACCGGCTTCAACCATCATCGTAGATCCAACAGTAATGACGGTGAAGGCCCGCAATTTTCCTTTGCCGGACACTTCAACCCACTCCATGTTGGTGCTATAGCTTTCTGGGCACATAGCTCGAGGCGGAACATAAAGATTACCGTTATCGAGGCATTTAGAGCCCATGAGTTTACCTTCGGCCAAGAACTGGTAATACTCGGCCGCGGTGAATGCGGAATTGCCGTTGGTAGCCATCGCTTATCTCCTCTCAAAAACGTGGACAAAGGCTGATTCGCCGGTACCCCCGACGTTATGCGTTAAGCCAATGTTGATATCACCTTCAAGCTGGCGTTCGCCGGCTTCACCGCGCATTTGCTTCCAGACTTCAACAACCTGTCCTGCGCCGGACGCACCGACGGGGTGCCCCTTGGATTTGAGACCGCCTGAAGTATTGATTGGGCGCGGCCCTCGCAATGAGGTAACGCCTTCCTCGGCTGCTTCAAAACCCTGACCAGGCTTAAAGAAACCTAGGTCTTCAGTCGCCACAATTTCGGCAATGGTAAAGCAGTCATGCACTTCCGCCACTTTAATGTCTTGCGGGGTTACGCCGGCCATTTCATAAGCTTTCTCGGCCGCCATTCTCGCTGAATTAAGCGTGGTCAAATCAGAGCGATAACGGAGCGTGACATCGCTAGCTTGGCCGGAGCCGATAATGTGCAGCGGCTTATCTGAAAAATTCTTCGCTAAGTCTTCGGAGACGATTAACAGTGCTGCTGCCCCATCAGACACAGGAGAGCAGTCAAACAGGCGCATTGGCCAGGCAATGACCAGGTTAGCACGGTTATCGTGGAGAAACTCCATCTCATCGGCCCAAGTGGGTATAGGTTGGCCTTTTTTCTCCGCACTACGTATTTTGGCTGCCATCATATCTGAAATGCGGACGCCAAATTGAGCCTTAGGATTGAGCGCACCGCTATTATGATTTTTTATCCCTACACTCATAAACGCTTCTGGGGTGGCGCCATACTTATCCATATAGGCCGTGGCAATTGAAGCGTACAAGCCCGGGAAAGTGTAACCGGCTGGAACATCATACAACGCGTCCGAGGCAGTGGCCAACGTATCGGTCACCTCTGAAGTGGGCAGGTCGGTCATCTTTTCAATCCCACCGACCAAGACGATGTCGTATAAGCCTGAGGCCACGGCCATAATCCCTGATCTTAGGGCAGCACTGCTGCTGGCGCAGGCATCCTCACAGCGTGTGGCTGGACGTGGGGTCAACCCCACATAATCAGTCATAAAGGGCGCAGTGTGACCTTGGTGCTCAAACAAATCGCTACTATAGTTACCAATGTAGACAGCTTCAATATCGTTGGGGTCCAACCCTTTATCAACGGAATGGCGCATGTCATTGAAGGCTTCGACGAACAAATCTCGAGTAGCCTTGCCGGGGAATGCGCCAAAACTGCTCATTCCCGCGCCGACAAGCGCTACTCCACGACCGAGTTTCTTAGCCATATTTTCCTCCGATCTTCTTTGGCTTTAACTACTCTGTTTACCTGATTGGGTTTCGGCTTCATCGTTATCCGCCCGACCCGTACTTTCGGTATTCTGTTTTGTTGAGGCGCTTTTGTCAACGCCAGCACCCCAGCCTTTAATCCAGTCAGCCTGGATCTTAAGAGTTTCTTGCAGCATACCCTCCCACATATCTAGAACTTTTTGAGCCTCTTGGGTGGGCATTTCTGCGGCTGAGGTCAGGGTTGCTTTACGCAACTTTTTGATTTCACTCTCGGCGCGTTCCAGCCGACTTCTAACCTGCTCATGCCGTTCCAACAGTTCCAGATAGCGGTAGCGGGGCACCACGCCCATCATACGCCAGGTATCTTCCATCCAGTCACTGACCGCTTCAGGCTGGGTCGTTCCCATTAGGCTGGGCATAAAGCGACTGGTCCAGAGTGTAAGTTTATCAGGCGTCATTGGCGTTTCACTTAATGAGCGGACTGCTTCCTGAGCATCGGACACGCCCCGGAAAGCATCGCCCATCAAGCGAAGCCATACTTCCATAATGTTTTTCGTCATGACATATATTGCCCGCCATTGACGCCTAGAACCTGACCGGTGACGTAGCTAGACGCAATAGGGGACAGGAAGAAAGCCGAGGCCCAGGCCATTTCCTTGGGATCGGCAAAGCGCCGGAGTGGGATCTGCTTAAGGAGAACCTGTTCTACTTTTTCGGGAATACCTTTGATAATATCAGTAGCGGTATAGCCGGGTGCAACCACGTTGCACCGAACGTTATATCGCGCGGCTTCTTGAGAGATGGTTTGGGCCAAACCAATCACCCCGGCTTTTGAGGATGAATAGTTTGCTTGTCCCATATTACCACGCTGGCCACCTAGCGAGCTGATGAAAACGAGGGAACCCTCATTTCGTTCGTACATGAAGGGCAACACCGCCCGAGCCGTGTTGAAGGCGCCTTTAAGGTTAATGTCAATGACATAGTCCCAATCTTCTTCAGGCATCTTGAGAATAAGATTGTCTCGGATGACTCCAGCATTGGAGACACAACCATAAATGGGGCCCAACTCTTTTTCGACTTGTTCGGCAAAAGCTTTCATGCCTTCTGCATCGGTCACATCAACTTTAACGCCTAACGAGCCTCGAGGGCCAAGTTCCTTACGATAGTTGTAAGCCACCTTGGCTCCAAAATCTTCCAGAACCTCGACAATGGCCGCACCAATGCCATGATTACCACCTGTAACGAGAACTACTTTGTCCTCTAAACCCAACATATGTCTACCTCCCTCGAAAATTAATGTAGTTTAATATGGGTGATTGATTGTTACGGGGATATAGTATATCGCGGATGTCACATTCAATCAAACTATCTCTACTATATTTGAATCCCTTTGGCTCTGCACTAGTCATTCGTATAGGTTATGCCTATACGAGTGTTGGGTTTAAAGCAAAAAAGCCCTCAGAGTTCTACTCTGAGGGCTAAAAAGCACAGGTAAATAATTTATTACTTGTCTCAGGCGCGTTCTTTAAGCCAAGCCGCAATACCGGGGGCTAATAGTTTTTGCGACTTGCCGCTAACATAGAAACCGATATGACCAGCGGGAATTTCTAATTCAGTATAGTCGTCTGTGCCGACATATTTGCCAAGGGCCACGGTACATTTAGGTGGTACCAAGTTGTCCTGGTTAGCATAGCAGTTGAGGATTGGCATCGTCAAATTGCCTAGGTCAACCCTTTGTCCGCCTAGTTCAATTTCGTTCTTGACCAACTTGTTTTGCTGGAAGAAATTCTTGACAAATTCGCGATAGGCTTCACCGGCGCTGTCCGGTCCCTCAAACAGCCACTTTTCCATGCGTAGGAAGTTCATCAAAGCCCGTTCGTTGTCTAAAATGTTGACCATATCGGTGTACTTACGAACGTTTAATGACATTGGCCTAACCAGCATGAAAGAGAAGTTCAACAACTCGGCCGGAGGATTACCAACCGCATCAATCATCACATCGATGTCCAAATGTCGAGCCCACTTAAACAGCAGGCCGAAGTCCAGTTCTTCATGCTCTTCGTCGGCATGGAAGTCAATGGGGGTTACAGTCAGGACCAGATTCTTGATCTTGTCCGGGTGAAGCGCGGCATAGCAAGTGGCTAGCGTGCCGCCCTGGCAGATGCCTAATAGGTTAATTTGATCCAACCCGTGCTGCTCCCGAATAAAGTCAACGCAGGTATCAAGAAAATCGTTGACATAATCGTCCAGCGTCAACCAGCGGTCTTTGCGGGTTGGATCGCCCCACTCAATCAAATAAACATCAATCCCTTCTTTGAGCAGGTTGCGAATTAAGGATCGGTCTTCTTGCAGGTCAGCGACCATAAAGCGGTTGACCAAAGCGTAGGAAAATAGAAGAGGAATTTTGAAGGGTTTCTCAACTACAGGTTTGTAGCGGTAAAGCTTTAACTTACCATACTCGAAGACGGTTTCCTTGGGAGTGGTCCCAACCTGGACGTCATCTTCCTTAATTGTGCTGAGTTGCTCAATTCCCTTGACAATCTTTTTATTTATCTCAGTTAGTTCGTGGATAGCTTTATCCGGCGTTATTTGAATAGGAAATGCCATTCTTTATCTCCTTGGCTTGCACCCGTTATTTCTTAGACTTAACTTGCTCTTGAAGGGCTTTTAGCTCGTCCCACTTACCCGCAGCGGCTAGCTGGGCCTGCTTTGGCCAGCTCTCAAGAAGCTCACGACCAGAAACTCTGTAGCGTGGACCTGCTTGTTCTAATATTTGGCCGATCGCCTCTATATCTGCTTCAGCTAACTGGGCGAAGGTATCGACACCTTTTTCATGTAACAGTTTATCGGTTTTAGGCCCGATGCCCCAAATTTTTGTCAAGTCATCGGGTGTAGCAGGGGGTATGGACTCTGGCCCTACACTGGAAGCCCCATTAGTAGCTGGTTCACTCACCTTTTTTTTTTGGCTGCGGCCGAACTTACGGACAGGTCTTGATCTTTCAAGGCCTTTTTTAGAGATCTAACCTCTTTGCGCAGGTCATTAAGAGCGCGGTATGCATCATCAAGCTCGCTGCGTGTGGGCAGATCAAACATGCCAAGAATTACCTCAAGGACTTCTTGCTGGCGCATCTTGTTGGTCATACCGGCGGCGGCTAGTCTCT
Organism: uncultured Chloroflexota bacterium; assembly: GCA_937864185.1. Lineage (GTDB taxonomy): Bacteria > Chloroflexota > Anaerolineae > 4572-78 > J111 > JAGRBY01. Next base: position 123,511 of record CALMIS010000328.1, on the reverse strand, counting down.
TCTGAATATCCAGATAATCTTCCGAGACATACATCCGGGTAAAGGCCTCATCTATCGTGTCAAACCAGAGGTTGACCAAGTCCTGCATACTGTCGATGACTTCGCCCTTTTCGGCTAAACCAACCAACTTCTGCATAAACTGCTCAAATGACTGGCCAATCGTTTTGGACATAGCGGTTTGAAATTCGGCGCTGACTTTTTGCATGTCAACCCAAGAGTCAAAACTTCGCAGCAGTTTGGCATTGAGTTCGCGGTTGGAGCCCAAGCCGGGCAGTTCGGTTATCCCACCGAAGGTACGCTCAAATAGATCCCAGTGGAATTTGGTTAATTGAGCTAATTCAGAACTTCCGCCCATCATTAGGGGGCCCAAGTTCCCCGGCGATTGAAGCCAGGACATCATCCAAGGTTGGGCCAGCTTTTGCCACTCGGCCATGTAGAACTGGAATAGCTCATTGGCATCTTTTCCAACCGACATTGTGCCCGTCGGTACTCCAAACATACTTTGGACCCATTGGTTGCTGTAACTACGCAACACAGATTGCCAATCTTCACCAGCTTGAACTTTCGGGGCAATTGCCTGCCAAGCTTGAGTAATATTCTGCATGAACTGCATCATCATTTGCTGGCTGGCTACAAGTTGGCGAGCTACGTTTTTAGCAGTTGGATCGGCGCCGGCGGTCCAGGCTTCAAAGCTTTGGGTGGCCATTTTCTGCCACTGTTTCATGACTTCAGGGTAAACAGCAAACGGCGTAGAATTGTTAGTAGATGCACCCTGTGCTAAGTCATACCAGCCCTCCCACATTTTCTTCTGGGCTTGTGTCCAGGTTTGCATCATTGTTTCTGCTTGTTTGCTCCAATCCATAGTTTATGTCTCCTCAGTTGCTTGAACTTACTAAGCAGCAGAAGCGACCGGGTTAGGGTCGCCTCTACTGGCGCTACTTTTTGGCTTCAGGTTGTTTAGGAGTGAGACTTTGGGTCCACTGAGCCTGAGCATCCATCATTTTCTTGGTCATCTCTTGCCAGTTCTTCATTAAGGGTGAGCCTTCTACATCCCATTCACCCATCAATTTGGAAGGATCGGCATTCTTAACGGCGTCAAACCAATTGTCCCACATCTTTTGTTGAAGGTCGGTCCAACTTGTAGACATATCTTGCACTTGCTTGGCCCATTCACCGGTTTCTTTGGGGGCACCTTGAATAGAAGACACGCTTTCGGCCCAGATGCGACTGCCTTCAACTTGCGCAGAAAGCGTACCTTTGATTGAGGCTTGCCAAGCTTCAATCGATTTAGCCCAAATTTGGCCAGGTTCAAACTTGTCAGTATCTTGAATAGACTTAAACCAACCTTCCCAGGTTTTCATTTGTGTATCTACCCAGGACTTGAACAGGGTTTGACTTTTAGTCATCCAATCCATTGTTTGCTCCTCTTCTTATATAGAAAGATTTAGATTGCACAGCGCCAAGCACTGGACTGAGTTTAAACTTGGCGCTGTATATTATACCTTTTTTTGCTATCCTTGCCACCACATTGTTTCGCGTACAATATCAAAAATGGTGACAACACCAAGCAGTTCATCTTTGATCACTGGCGCCCGGTGAATGTGGTGATTAGCAAAGAGCTGAGCCACTTCTTGCACCGTCATCTCTGGATCAAGCTCTACACAGGGCTTGGTCATGATCTCGCCAACTGTCACCGACTCAGGACTCTTACCTAACGCGGCGACCTTATAAACCACATCCGCTTCAGTCATAATTCCGTAAGCATCACCCTCATAGCTGGGGGCTACAACCAGATCGCGGAAATGTTGGTCTTTCATAAGCTGCATTGCCTCGGCCACGGTGGCTGAAGCTTCAATTGTGACCACACCTTTGGTCATAATATCACTAGCTAGTTGCATGTTGTATCTCCCTCGCTCAACCCTTTACCACCACTGTCCCCGCGACATAATATCTGACACAGAGATAATGCCCACCAGTTCATCCTTTACAACTGGTGCCCGGTGAATATGTTTGTCGGCAAATAACCGAGCGGCATTCTCGATACTCATATCCGGCTTTACAGTGATGCATGGTTTGGTCATTATATCACTAACTTTTAGCGCCTTAGGATCCTGATCTTGAGCAATAACCTTGTAGGCAATGTCGGCTTCGGTTATGATGCCGTACGATTTTTCAGCGCCGCTTGGTTTGATAATCAGGGCGTGAATTTTATGTTCTTTCATTAAACCAATCGCCTCTGAAACCATAGCTGAGGCTTGAATAGTTGTGACCTTAGGGGTCATAATGTCCTGTATTTTCATCAACAATTATCTCCCTCGATAAACTCACTGAAATGGCTTGGAGCATTAAAGCTGTTGCGCTGAATTTAGAGCGTTGCCGCACCATCTACTGCAAAAACGTGTCCGGAAACATACTTGGCCTCATCAGAAGCTAGCCATACGAAGGCATTGGCAATGTCAACCGGTTCCCCAAAGTGCCCCATTGGGATGCGCTCTAGTAATTTTTCAATTACTTTGTCGGGAATACCGGCAGTAAGCCGAGTTTTGATAAACCCAGGGGCTACTGCGTTGACTCGAATACCTTTGCGGCCTAGCTCACGAGCCCAAACTTTCGTCATCCCAACCACCCCAGCCTTGCTGGCTACGTAGTTGGTTTGACCGTAGTTACCATAGGGCGCTACTAGGGATGAGGTGCTAAGTATGACCCCGCTACGTTGCTCCACCATGTGGGGTACAACCAGTTGGGTACAGTTAAAAACCCCTTTTAAATTGATGTTGATGACCAGGTCGAAATTCTCCTCAGACATTTTAAGTAGCTGAGAATCGCGGATGGTACCGGCGTTGTTAATCAAAACATCAATTCGCCCAAACCGTTCCAGTGTGGTTTCCACCATCGCCCCTACCGACTGTCGATCGGTGACGTTGACCCTAAACGGTAAAGCTACACCGTCGGCAATGTTGCCATTAATTTCACTGGCAACTTCATCGATCACGTCCTGGTCTATATCGGCAACAACGACTTTTGCACCTTCTTCAGCAAAGCGTACTGCTGTAGCGTGGCCAATGCCACGCCCTGATCCTGTAATAATTGCTACCTTATCTTTTAGACGCATTGTGACTCCTTTCTCAAATTTAACATAAAAAAAGGAAGAGATAATGTACTCTTCCTTCCTTACACTAATTGCTCGATGGATCTGAATTTGGACGCCATATTTCGGTAACTTGCTCGCAGACCGCTTCAGTTTGTGCCTGAAAAATCTCGGCCGCTTCAAGGGTTAAACTTTGTTCCGATATGGTAATCTCCTGTAACCGTCTAAGTTGATACTCGGCAATGATGCCTAAGCGTTCTCGCGCGGACAGGCTTTGTTCCATTACAAGTTGGAACAGGTCAATGACCAAGTTAATTTGAGCTTGTGAAAAATTTTTCCAAATTTCGAATGTTGCTTTAAAGGCGGTTTGTTGAAGATCCAAAATCAGTGCAGACTTATCATCCAACTGTTGAGTTAAATTTAACAGTTGTTGACTGGTAAGGTCATTTTGCCACACCGCATGGTGGTTGTTGTCTAACGAGGGAACACTGTTTCCGTTTAACGCCATAGTTCCACGCCCCCTTTGGCTAGCAGTCCTGTTGATATATCTTACTTTAGGGACCCTAGTACTGCCTAAATTTTATCAAAGGCAAGTTACACTTGAGTTACAATAAGATTGACGCGCTAAACTCATCTGGGTAACTTATCTGGAGGAATTTGACTAAGGCGAGGGTTTTTCGCGTCACGGGCCGAAACCATCGGATTAGCGATGCCCCATGGTATCGCGATATCAGGATCATCCCAGGCAACGCCAAATTCGTCACTGCCATTATAGTAATTATCGACGATATAGATTAAGGTGGCATCGGTCAACGTAACAAAGCCATGAGCCACGCCAACCGGAATGAAGATCCCAATAGGGTTATTGTCACCGATGTCAAGCGTTTGAGCGGCACCGTGGGTAGGTGAGTCAAGCCGCAAATCATACAACGCCGCACGAATACTGCCTGCCGCTACCATCCAAAAATCGACCTGCTGAAAATGGTAGTGTAATCCTCGTAGCACACCCGATTTTGACTTGGAGCAATTTGATTGCACACGTTCCCAACTGCGTTGTGGGAACCATTCTTTGCGAAACGACTCATGAAATCGTCCCCGGTCATCCCCGAAGACGTTAAACTTTACCATCTGGACATCACGGATAAGATCAGATTCAGTAATCTGCGGCATGGTTTCCTCGATTGAATAATTAGATGTTGAAATTGTGGCTTGCAACGAAGAGTCAAACCCGCATATTCTAGCAGCATCGTGTCTTGTCGTCAATCGCTTTGCCGAGCTTTTTTGCTCATGTTATACTTTTGGTATGAGCGAGCAATTTTCTCATGAAACCTTTCTTTCACCCTTTACCTGGCGCTACGGTAGCGACAACATGCGCCAAGTGTGGAGCGAGACTCATAAACGTCGTACATGGCGGCGACTCTGGGTTGCGTTGGCAGAAGCACAGCGGGTCATCGGCCTGGTCACGCCGGAGCAAGTGGCCGATCTGAAAGCTCACGCTGATGATATAGACGTTGACCGCGCCCACGCCATCGAAGCTGAGATCCATCACGACCTGATGGCCGAGGTCAAGACCTACGCCGAGCAGTGTCCTGTCGGTGGCGGTATAATCCACCTCGGCGCCACTTCGATGGATATTGAAGACAATGCCGATGCTCTGCGCTTGCGTGAAGGTTTGGATATTGTTCTGACCAAGCTAAGTCTGCTGCTAACCGAACTGGCGAGCCAAATTGAGCGTTGGGCCGAAACTCCGATTATGGCCTTTACCCACCTTCAACCGGCTGAACCATCCACGTTGGGGTACCGTTTGGCCCAATACGGTTTTGATCTATTAACTGACCTAACCGAATTACGCCGCGTGCGGGATGGGATTCGAGGCAAGGGCTTTAAGGGTGCGGTTGGTACTTCAGCCTCCTACGCCGAGCTGCTCGCCCCTGCACCCGGTGGTGCCTTATCCGGTGAGCGGGTTTGGGAGCCCGCGCAACTAGAAAGCCGGGTTATGGCCGCTATCAACCTACAGCCCTTCCCGGTCGCAACTCAAACTTACCCCCGCAAACAGGATTGGTTGGTCCTTAATGCCTTAGCCGGTTTAAGCGGCTCACTATACAAGTTTGCTTTCGACCTGCGGCTGTTGCAAGCACCTTCATTGGGGGAGTGGAACGAACCGTTTGCCAAAAAACAAGTTGGCTCAAGCGCAATGCCTTTCAAGCGCAATCCAATCAACGCTGAAAACATTGATAGTTTGGCCCGGATGGTAGCGGCGTTGCCAAGAATTGCCTGGGACAATGCGGCTCACTCGCTGCTCGAGCGCACCTTGGACGATTCAGCCAATCGCCGCGAACTTTTTCCAACCGCTTTTTTAGCAAGCGACGAAATTTTGCGTCGCGCTCTGCGTCTTATCCGCGACCTCCATCTTGACGAAGGGGCGATGGCGCGTAATCTGGCCAAGTACGGTACGTTTGCCGCCACCGAGCGACTCATGATGACCGCTGCCAAACTCGGTGCGGACCGCCAAGAAATGCACGAAGTGATCCGCAGACACAGTCTGGCTGCCTGGGCTGATCTGGCCGCGGGACAACCCAACTCGCTGCCAGACCGGCTAGTAGGTGACGAGTATATCGCCCGGTATCTTACTCCAGCGCAAATTATAGAGCTGCTAGATGCTGGTCGCTATGTGGGTGACGCGCCGGAGCGAGCCCGTCGCCTGGCTGAGACAATCAAGGCCGAGGTTGGTCTTAACGACCCAGATAATTAGCAGGGCTGATTATCCCTTTGTAACTGATCTTTTTCAAAAAAACAGACCCCGTGTTTGACCCCCCCTTTGACTTTTCCTCTCCTTCAGTCTATGATGTGACCTCTTTGCTGGTATCCTGCCGGAGGCGCTATGGTTAACCATGCTTTCATCCCCGTGGCCGAGCCGCTGCTGGCCGGGAATGAACTCAAATATGTAACCGATTGTATTACCACAGGCTGGATTTCGTCCCTGGGTAAGTATGTCAAGGATTTTGAGAGCCAGTTTGCCGCTTACTGTGGCAGACGCTACGGCATAGCAACAGCAAATGGTACGGTCGCCATCCATTTGCTCGCTGCCAGCCTCAACCTTGGCCCCGGCGACGAAGTGATTATGCCCAGTTTAACCTATGTGGCGACAGCCAGTGGTATTCGTTACACGGGCGCTACGCCGGTGTTTGTTGACTCCGAGCAAGAGACCTGGAACATCGATCCGCAGCTTGTTGAGGCGGCTATCACGCCCCGGACTAAGGCTATTTTTGCCGTCCATCTCTACGGCCATCCGGCTGAGATGGACTCGTTGCGGCAGATGGCCGAGGCACACAAAATCTGGTTATGGGAAGATGCGGCCGAAGCGCATGGCGCTTGCTACAAGGGGCAGCGGGTCGGTGGCCTGAGTGATGCCGCCATCTTTAGCTTTTACGGGAACAAGATTATTACCAGCGGGGAGGGCGGGATCATCGTGACCGATGATGAAGCGCTGGCCCAACGAGCCTTCTTCTTGGAGAATCAAGGCCGTTATCAAGAAAATCCTTACTGGCATCCCGAAATTGCGTTTAACTACCGGATGACGAATATTCAGGCGGCTATCGGCCTAGCTCAGTTCGAGCGGATCGAGGAGCTGCTGGCGCTTCGCCGGCGTAACGCCGAGCACTATCGCCGCCGCCTGGCCGGTATACCTGGTCTCACCCTGACTCCCGAAGCGCCCTGGGCGCACAATGTCTACTGGATGTACTCTGTCCTGATAGAAGATGATTTTGGCCTCAACCGCGACGAAGTCCGTAACCGACTCCGGGCCGCTAACATTGACTCCCGCCCCTTTTTCTACCCGGTCCATACTCTGCCCATGTACAATACTGGCCAATCCCTGCCCGTGGCGGAGGCGTTGGCTAACAAAGGTTTGAATCTACCTTCGGGGGCAACATTAACGCCAGAGCAAATTGACTACATCTGTGATACGTTAGCGAGCTTACAAGGAGTTTAGAGATCAGAAGAGTTGGAGACTAGCTGGGTCAGAATCTGAGTTGCATCTTTTGTTCTCTACCCCCTTCAATGCGCATTGTCATTCTCACTTATGAAAGTCTTTATTCAAACTTAATGACCGAACGGCTGCTGAGCGAGTTTCCGGGGCAGGTCGTTGGGATCGTGCGTTCAGATCGACTGGTTCACGGCAAGAACTTGAAGGATGGCCTGCTTTATCTGGTACGCCGCACCGGTTTGCGTTTTGTGGGCCGCAAAGCGCTAGAGTTGTTCCAAAGCCGGGCGACCGCTATTTTGTTTCGCCTCTTAAGGCGCGAACCGAAAGTTCATTCCTTGCGCGATATGCGCCAACTTTACAAGGTGCCGGTTGTGGGCTCGGTTGATGTCAACAGTGCCGAAACATTGGCCCAAATCCAAGCCTGGCAGCCCGAGGTCATCTTTTCCATCTATCTCAACCAACTTATCGCCGCCGATTTGATCAAACTGCCGGCGATCGGTACCTTTAACGTTCATCCGGCCCTACTGCCTCGCCATCGAGGTCTGTTTCCATACTTCTGGGTCATCTCAAACCGCGAGGCCGAAACCGGGGTGACTATTCACTGGGTCGATGAAAAGTTTGATACCGGTGATCTGCTTATGCAGCGCCGGCTGCCCGTCTTCCCGGATGATACGATTACCTCACTTTCTTATCGCTGTGCCGAGCTAGGGGCTACCATGTTGGTCGAGGCCGTAAACCTGCTTCAATCAGGTGACCCGCCCCGCCTCAAGCAAAACCAGGCCAATGCCTCCTACCATTCCTGGCCCAAGCCGGCGGATCAACGCCGTTTCCGCGAACAGGGCGGCAGCTACGGCACAATTTTTGAGCTGTGGAAGCATATGTAATTCTTTCCTCTGTCTCCTATTTCCTTATTCTCCCGTCCCGAGTATAATAAACCCTGTATATTGTGTCTCTTTTTCGTTTTACTACTAAATGTAGGGGTACTGGTTAAGATGAGGAGGCGACACATCCAATCATTGAATGAAAGCATCAATTATTCTGCCGACGTACAACGAAAAAGATAATATTGTCGAACTTATACAGGCCATCTTTAAGGCTATTCCTCCCACCATCGACTATGAAGTTGTCATCGTGGATGACAACAGTCCGGACGGCACAGCCGAAGCAGTGGTAAGATGCTTCGGTAACGATCCTCGGCTTAAACTCTTTGTCCGGGTCCAGGATCGAGGTTTAGCCAGCGCCATCCGTTACGGCATCGAACACTCCAGCGGCGAAATACTACTCTTTATGGATACTGACTTCAATCACGATCCCGCCCTGTTGCCTCAAATGATCAGTTTCTTGGAATTCTACGATATCATCATTGGTTCGCGTTTTGTGATGTCCGGCGGTATGGAAGATCGCTTCCGGCAGTATTGCAGTTTAGTTTATAACTGGGGTATCCGGCTTTTGTTTGGGACTCCGGTGCATGATAACTTGAGCGGTTTCTTTGCTATTTATCGTAACAAGTTGCTCTCGATGGACCTGAATCAGATTTTCTATGGTTATGGAGACTACTTTATCCGGCTGCTGATGGTCGGCCACAAACGCGGCTACAAAATGTTGGAGATCCCCGTTTTTTATCGACTGCGACTGCACGGGCACAGCAAGACTCAGTTTATCTCGACGTTCAAGAAATATTCGCTGGCCCTTTTGACGTTAAGAATTAAGTTGTGGACAGGTAGGATGCGATGAGCCAACAAGCCAATAATCCAAGGGAAGAACGCCGGGTCAAGTCGAGTACGTCGAATGGCAACGGCATAGCCGCCAATCGTGAGTCGGTTGAGGCCAAAAGTCCTCGGCCCGACATCGATGAAGAGCCTCGCCCCGATCCGGTCGACGAGATCCATCAGGCGCTCCTTGAAGCGGCCCAAGCTAATTTGCGCGTCGATGTTGCTTTCGATGAGTTGGCCGGGCCTGATTTGGATGATGAGGTCCAGCGAGCTCTCAAAACCGCTGCCCGGCAGGGCCAACCCACCGAAGTTGACTTTGATTCCCTGCCCGCCCCCACTCTACCCGAGCCGCAAAAAGTAGTTACCTTTGAGACCAAGCCGCTGATGCCTATGGCGGCTCCCCCTCCAACCCAGCCGCCCGAGCCTCCCCCCCAGCGCGAGGCTGTGTCTCTCCCGCCACCGGTGGCCAAACCGGCGCCAGTCGTGGTCGAGGTGCGTCGGCCCATCGCGATGGTGCCGGATTTCTGGCTCCTGCTGACCGTCTTTGTCAGTTTTCGGTTGTTGACCTTGTTTCTCTTACGGCCCGGCGGTTTCATTCGTGACTGGTCAGATTTTGACACCTACTTGGGGATCGCTTCTTTATCCGATTATGGCCTTTTTCCCTTTCTAGATTTTTGGCTAGAGTGGCCCCCGCTGGTGCCCTGGTTGAGCGTCGGCGCCTACAAGTTATCGCTGCTGTTGTCTCCCTGGGCAGACGATGCCCGGCTGTGGTTTATCCTCAGTCTGGGAACCGTCTTTGTCCTATTCGAGGTGGGTAATTTTGTGCTCATCCACCGCCTGGCCCGCCGTCTGTTTGATAACCCGGCCACCGTCACCCGGGTACTTTGGCTCTACATCGGTCTGTTTCCGCCGCTGTATGCCATGCTTGGCTTTTTTGATGGCGTGGCCCTGTTCTTTATGCTGTTGGCGCTTGACCTGATGCTCGGCGATCGCCGTTTTTTATCGGCTGTGGCGATTGGCGTAGGCTTTATGGTCAAGGTTATTCCAATATTAATGTTGCCGGTGGTATTGCGCCGGCTGTGGTATTTTTACCGGCGCGATAACCGCGAGGCCGGCATTGAGGCAGGGTTGTACACCGTTGTCCTGGCGATGACGATCTTTGGCCTGCTGCTGCCTTTCATTGTTCTCCCGGCGCTCAACGGCAGCGAGCAGTGGTGGGCAACGTCATTTCGATCCATCTTGGGGCGCTCTTCCTGGGAAACGGTTTGGGCGGTGGCTGAAGGTTACTATGGCTTTGGCGCGGTCGGCGGTGATCGCTTGAGTCCTCAAGTAAGCCAGGCTGAGTTTGCAATCCACGAAGGGTGGCCGGATACGGTCTGGTTGTTGATTACCTTTGCTTTCGGCGGCCTGTATTACTACCTGTTCAAACGCCAAGCCGATTATAGCCAACCTCGCAGCTTGCTGGCCTTTGCTGGCCTCACCCTGACGATTTTTTTGCTCTACTCTAAAGGTTATAGCCCGCAGTTTTTGGTTTATCTATTACCTTTTGTCATCCTGCTGATGCCCAATGGTCGCGGTTTGACCTATGCCCTCATCCTCACCGCGCTCAATATCTTGGAGCAGCCGATTTATTTTGTGCTGCTTCCGGAGGCCCATTGGCTTCTGGTCTTTGTGGTGGTGAGCCGGTTTTTAATGTTGATCGTAGTCGGCCTGGAGTTTGGATTGATGCTTTGGCCGACCCGTGAGGAGACCAGCCGGCTGGCTACCGTGCATGCGCGGGCTCCGGTAATTGTAGGGGCGTTGGCCGGGTTGGCTTTGGTAGTGGTGACGCCGCTAAGCGTTTTGGCTTATAACCGGCACCCACTTGAGAATACCGATTTGGGGACCTTTGTTGGTTTTATGGAAACACAAGCAGCCGGGGAAAGATTGCTGCTCAGCGAGCAAGAGACCTACCGCCAAATTTACCCGTATCTTAACAGTACAATCGATCTAAAGCTGGCTTCCTTTGATCCAGATTTGACCGAGCGGATCGTGACCAGTAGCCGGGCAGCCAAGCCGAGCGATCTGCTGCAGGGACTGGAGCAAGTTTGGGTGTTGCCTACCGGTCCCCACAGTCAAAAGTTAGATAATGTGGTGAGTAATCGGGGGAAGGTATTGGCGAGTTACAACTTTGGCGAAGTTGGCCTGGTTTCGGTCTACACGTTTCGGCCTAATCCGCTGCCGACGATTGCCCCGGCCCGTTTTGTTGGTGGGGTTGAACTCCTCACTCACCACGTTGATGTTAACTCCGGCTCAATTGAGGTCACTCTCTACTGGCGCGCCCTTGACCGGCAGACCGACGATCGGCTGACGGTTTTTACCCAACTCCTTAATGCTCAAGGAGAATTGGTGGCTAGCCACGATAGTATTCCCGGGAGCGGTCAGAATCCGTTCACCGTGTGGCCAATCGATGAAGTTCAGTCTGATAGCCACGCCATCGACCTACCTTCCCCCTTGGCCCTGGGTGAGTATACACTGGTGGTGGGGATCTATAATCGCTTTAACGAGCGCATTCCTGTCATCAATGCGCAGGGGATCAGTTACCCCGATCGGTTTGTACCGCTGGCGAAGATGGTACTGCCGGAGTAGTCTTTCCAATGAGCAAGGCCTGCAGTTGGTGATGATCGGCTACGTCATTTAAAAATGAGTGGCGCAGCGTAATATCTTCTAGTTGCGCGGCCCGGCGCTCGAGCAGGGAATTGCCCTGGATTAGGGCGGCGCGTGCTTCTGGCGTGTCGCCGCTTCGAGAAAAGGTGTGGTAAGCTGTCAAGTAAAATTTAGCCGGATAGCAAAGGATCCAGTCATCCGCTTTGGCAGCCACCTGTTCTAGAGCGGTTTTCATTTTGCTTTCGGCTTGAGCGGCGTTGTTCTTGTGCCACAGGCAACGCACCAAGCCGGCGTCAGCATCAAGACTGCCCCGCCTGTAACCGATGTCAGCTTCAATTAGTTTGATCTGTTCATAAGCATGCGCAGCCTTCGCAAAATCGTCCAGCCCTTCAAAAGTCAAACCGAGTTCAAGCCATATCTCAGTTTCTAGAATGCGGTCTTTGGTAGATTGGGCAATTTGAAGAGCCTGACCAATATAGTTACGGGCTCGCATGTAGTCTCCCGTGCTTAAAGCGTGGATGCTGCCCAATAGGTAGAGATCGGCTGCCTCACCGTGGCTGTCGTCGACAGCACGGTGGAGCACCAGCGCCTGTTCCACATAGTTGCGAGCGAGGTCGTAGTCGCCTAACGTCCGGTGAATGAAACTGAGTCGGTTAAGGCAGTAGGCTTCGCCTCGTCTTTTCCCAATGATCCGGTTCAAGATTAGAGCCTGTTGTTGGTATGACCGCGCTCGGACGGTATCTCCCTTAAGATGAAAAATATCGGCTAAGTTGCTCAAATAAGAAGCTTGCCGGTGTCTATCCCCGGCTAGTTGGCTGATTGCCAGAGCCTGCTGATGGAAATTGCCACTTTCAATAAACTGGCCTTGCAGCCGGTGAAGACGACCAAAGCCATCCAAAATTCTGGCTTCAGCCCGCTGGTTTCTTGATTTTTTCACCAGCAACTGAGCCTGGCGAAGATGGGTTTCAGCCTGGTTAAATTCACCTCGGTGCATGGCTGGCTGCGCCAAGCGATAAAGGCTTTCACTATAGATTAGCAGGTCCCCGGCCTGTTGGGCTGCCTGCAAAGCGGCTTGAGCCTGGGCTTGAGTTTCGGAAAAGTTGCTGTTTGCGTATTCAAAGGCGGCCCGCCGGTTGTGAATCAGGGCGATTTTAGTCGGTTCGCCCAAGCTTTGCGCCAACTGTTCTAAAGCCTCGAGATCGCTTAGCTGAGATTTTCGATGCCCTAACTGACCGTAAATCTTTTCTCTAGCCATCAATATTTCAAAAGAATGATGGAGCTGGAGCTGATCTTTGTCAGCACCTGCCATAGCTTCCAGAGCCTTGGAATACCAGTACAAGGCTGTTTCATTGGCATAGAGGCTAAGGGCTTGCGCCGCCGCCCGCAGACTGTGGATCAACCCTCGATCCCGGTCGTTGGCTTTAAGAAAATGGTGGGCCAAGATGCTGCCTGTATCCTGAGCGCGCAAATGCAGTCGTTCAAGCGCCTCTCCGGCTTCGCGGTGCAGGTTGCGACGTTTGGCCGGCGTAAGTTTTTCGTACAGCGTTTGCCGGATCAGCGGGTGGCTAAAACTGAGCGTTTGTTGGTAAGGCATTTCTCTAAGGATTTGTCGCTCCAGAGCCGTATCCAGGCCATCGAGCGCTCGCCCCACTGAAAACGAACTCATTTCGATCAAATCATCCAGTTGAAATACCGGTCCCAAAATTGCGGCCTGGTTGAGCAGAGTTTGAGTGTCCGGGCCCAATGTTTCAATTCGTGCGGCGATCACGTCCTCAACCCGGTCAGGCATAGACAGCTTGGCGGTCGGCCCAAAATACCAGCGGTCGGTCTGCCAGACCACCATGTTGCTGTCGATTAAGCCTTTGGCTATCTCTGTAGCCAGTAAAGGATTGCCCTGAGCCCGGTTGTAAATGGCGGTGCTAAGATCCGGCGGCACGGGTTGCAGCCAAACATTCTCCAAAAGCTCACGAGTTTCCGGTTGGGACAACGGTTCCACCCGAATTTCGGAGCAGTGAGGTAACTTCGCCAGGTTGTTCAACACGGCTTTAAGGTCTTTGAAGTTGGCCCGTTCCTGGGAATCGATCACGATGATAACCATCATGGCCAAGCGATCAACGGAGTGGGCCAGGTGAAGCAGGAGCTTGAGACTGGCCGGATCGATCCACTGAACATCATCGAGGACCAGCAACCAGGGGCGGTGCGAGGTAGCCTGAACGAGCACCTTAAACAACGGCTCGACGCTCACCCGGGTTGTCTCTTCATCTGAGGACAGGTGGGGAATATCGAGCGTGGCTTGTCCGATCGGGGGGACCAACTGCACCAACTCGGTCCAAACACGGCCCAGATAAGTTTGGGGTCGTTCCACAGTTGGAGCGATTTGGCTGATCTGCTTGAAGTAGGCGCGGGCCGCCGAGATAAACGGCGTGTAAGGGGGGCAACCCGGCAAGCGAGGACATTGACCGCTCAGAACTGTGGCTGCCTCCAAACTTGAGACAAGTTCTTCAACTAAACGAGTTTTCCCAACCCCACCTTCTCCCGTCACCATCACGAGTTGTCCATGTCCCTGTTGGCTTCTCTCCCATGCCTCCAGGAGCAGGCTTAATTCTGCTTGTCGACCAACCAGGCCGGGCCAAGACTCGCTGCTGTAGGGGTATTTTTCAATTTCGCCGCTATTGATCAGCGACATCGTATTGAGGATGCGCCGTACCTGCCGAGCCGTGGCGTATCGTTTATTGGGGTCCTTATCCAGGAGACGTAGAATCAAATGCTCTAACAGTTGTGAAACGGCGGGATTGATCTCCCGAGGCGGCGTGGGCAGCTTGTTTAGGTGCTGTTCCAAGATCTCCTGATCGGAACCTTGATACGGCGGCCGACCAGTCATCATTTCATACAAAATGACGCCCAGAGCGTACAAATCGGTGCGAGCATCCAGGGGGTGCCCTAAGATTTGCTCTGGCGCTAGATAATGAGCCGAGGCCATAACCAAAGGGACGTTAAGATCAATGAGCGAGCGCCCGCTTTCCAGCCGCCCCAGCCCAAAATCGTTAATTCTCACTTGATCGGCCAGCATCACGTTCTTAGGTTTCAGATCACCGTGGACCACGTCTCGAGGGTGGGCGTACTCCAAAGCGCGGGCAATGTTGTCAGCAATGCCCAAGGCAACATGGAGCGGCAATGGTTGGTCGGGTGTCTCATTGAGGAGATGGCGCAGAGTTTGGCCCTCGATGAACTCTTGGGCCATAAATGAAATGCCGCGATCGACGTCGCAGTCGTAGATGGTGGTGATGTTGGGGTGGGCTAAATCTACGATCTGCCGAGCCTGTCTGAGGAAACGCTCGATAGCGCCCTCACTGAAAGAGGGCGACAAAACTTTGACGGCTATTTCGCTGTTGTGAACCAGATCGATGGCTTTAAAGACAGTGCCCAGCCGCCCTTCACCAACTTTGCTTATAACTTTATAGCGGTTTTTAATAACCTGGCCGGGCAGATTAAAGCTTTCTCGGGCCTGCAGACTGCTCAAGGCGGCGTGGATCGAAGGGTAAACGGCAAAGAAATCAAGATAGCCGGCCAGCTCAATGAGCTGCTGGACATTGGGCGAGGGCCCGGTCAAGACCATTGGAATGCCGCGCTGATCGTTTCGTAGTTTGACTAGAGCGCGCAACCCGGCCACTTCCAGCATCTCTACGCCGGATAGATCAATAATGATTTGGGCCGGCTTGTCTTGTTCTACAACGGCTTCAAACTGTTCACGTAGCTCCGCAGCGACGTGTTCGTCAAAAATACCGGTCGGTTTGAGGATGGCGGCTTGGCTGCCGGGGACCTGTTCGACTTGTGTTTTTCGCGTCGGCGCCAAATCGAATACTTGTCCCTCTTGCGCAATCAGGACTTTAACTTGAGGGCTGTCAGGATACTGGTTTTGTTGAAACTTCTGGGTGTCAGCCAGAATCTTTTCAAGGTCATTATCGGTGTAAGTGGGATCATAGTGAAACAGCAGCAGAGTCTTGACCTTGGCTTTTTGAGCCATTTCAACACCGAAAAATGAAGAGCTGTGGCCCCAATCCTCTTTCTCATCCGATTCTTTTTGAGTGAACTGGGAGTCAAAAGCCAACAAATCGGCCTCAGCGAAAAAGTTGAGATAAGGACGCAGGTCGGTGCCTTCCGGAAAAGAAGCATCACTGGCATAAACAAAGCTTTTGTCGCCTTTTTCAAAGCGGAAGCTGTAAGAGTCGCCGGGATGGTGGTTACGGATATTGCGGACCCGGACATCACTAAACTCACGGACGTCGCCCGGCTCAAGGCGGATGAAAGTGATCTCGGCCTGCATATAATCGAGGGACACCGGGAAGCTGGGAAGCTCCTGCTGCCGGCGCAGCGCCATCTCCAAGTCGTGGACACTGTATATAAAGAGCTTGTTTCCGGGCACAAAAGCGGGGCGGAAGAAGGGGAAGCCTTGAATATGATCCCAATGAGGATGGCTGAAAAAGAGATGGATCGTGCCTTCACCGCGACCCCAAGGACCTTGCATCAGTTCCAAGCCGAGAGGACGAATGCCTGAACCGGCGTCGATGATGAACAGTTGGTTGTCTGAGCGGATCTCAATGCATGGCGTATTTCCCCCGGCCGTGCTACCAGCTAAGGGCGATAACTGATTGAGATAGTTCTCAACAACTTGGCGACGCGTGGATTGGAGTTGAGCCCAATCCTGATTTGGAATTGGAGCAAACTGCGCCTGCGCCAAAATAGCCGAAGTCAGCTCGATTTGAGCCGCTTCGTCTAGCTCAGCCATGCCAAGCATCGCCACGGCCAGCTTCTCACGCACAGCCTGCGGCGTTAGGGGAGACGGGATTGAACCTCTGGCTCCCCATATTCTCACTTTCATTCAAACTCTCCCATAATGGCAGGTTGTGAGACGTCCTCCGTATCCTTTTCTTTAGGAGACAGCGAGGCAGGGATTGGCGTTGGGGGTCAAGCCAACCGCCACTGTGCCAACATTATAATAGGTTTTAAGGGGAAATGCTATAGCCCTATGGGGCGGGGTTAAATTGTGGTCAAAAAACCAGACCATGAAAGAAAATGATGGAAAGCCCTGTCAATTCTTAGCCTTGATCAGGGCTTTCCGTTTAGGAGGATGTACCCCATCTCAACGATTTTAACCGTGTCTAATTGACGTCCGGTGAATTCCAATTAGCCCAGAGGTTTCGCCGCATCAAATCTTCGATCTCCTCTTGAGGAATGCGCCAGGTATGGCCAATTTTGAAGGCACTCTTGAGAGTCCCTTCTTTACACCAGCGCCAGACGGTTGAGCGACTCACTCGCAACATATCGGCGGCTTCCTCAACGGTAAGTAGGTTAGGCATACGCTTGCTCCTTAACTGATTGACCCATATCTACCATAATGTTATACTGGGTAGAATGTTTCATGGTCTAACTGTGAAAATCGGCGGTCGCTGACGGCTGTATTAATGCAACCAATGCGACAGATGAAACTAATATTAATTATAGCAATGTGAAGTAGGGTCGTGCGCAACAAAAACGCACCAATTGAACAAGATGAAAGAACCACCTCAACTTCCAATCTACCAAGATGGATTAGCCATCTTTCTAGGCGAACTTCGTGACCGGGTTTTTACATCCCAAGCCGATGCCGCCGATTACTTTGGCCTGAATCGATCTCGAATTACCCGCTACGAGAGTCACGCAAATTCTGACAAACCCCAGGTTGGCTACTTAGCTGAACTGGCCCGGCTAGTAGCCGAGAGTTTTCCTCCGCCGGCCGATCGGGCTGAAGTTCGGCATAAATTGTTGCATGCGGTCAACCAGGCCCTCCGCTCCGATTATCACCGCCGCCCCTTCAAGAGTTGGCCGGATCTGGTCGAAGTGGCCGAAGCGTATCTGACTCACCAGCGAGAGAAATCTTTGCAGAAGGCCTTAGCGCCGTCTCTACCGCCCTCCCGGGTCAATTGGCAGGCTGCGCTTAACAGCCGCTTCGATCTGCCCCCCATCGCCGATTTGGTCGGGGTCGAACCCCAACTCGACCGGTTGCTCAACCAGCTTAAAGCGGAGCAAATACCCTGGTTGATCGCCATCGAGGGGATTGGTGGTTTGGGCAAGACCGCTCTGGCCAATGCCCTGCTCCGCCATGCCAGCCTGGCCGATCGCTTCCACCAGGCGGCCTGGGTCAGTGCCAAAAAGCGTGATTTCATGCCCGGTCTCCCCCTGCCGATGGACGATGAAGGGCCCAGCCTCTCCCCCGGTGAATTGGTCGGCAGCCTGCTCAACCAGCTTGCCCTTGATTTACCGCTGGCCCAACCGTTTGATCACAAACTGACCGCCCTCACCAACCGGCTTAAACAGGTCCCCCATCTGATCATCATCGACAATCTGGAGACGGTGCAAGATTATGAGGTTTTACTCCCCCTCTTGCCGAAGCTGGCCAACCCCAGTAAGATTCTGCTGACCAGCCGCCACAGCTTGAGCCACGTAGCGGAGATCTTTTCCCACACTATTAGCGACCTAACCTCCGAGCACGCGCTCAGACTGCTGCGCCAGGAGGCTGAGCAGCGGGGGGTGTCATCGCTGGCTAAAGCGGACGATCACCAACTTGAGCCGATCTATCGGGTGGTCGGCGGTAACCCGTTGGCCCTCAAATTGGTGGTGGGTCAGGCAGCGGTGCTATCTCTGCCGGAGGTATTAAGCCGGCTACAACATGCTCCCAATCAGAGCATCGAGGCGCTGTACACTTTCCTCTACTGGCAAGCCTGGCAAACGCTGGATGAGGCCAGTCGCCGAGTCTTGCTTGTGATGCCGCTGGCTCAAGAAGGGCAACTGGAGCAATTAGCGGTTCTCACGCAGCTCGACCCCGATTCCTTGGAACGAGCCATCCAACAGCTAGTGCGTCTTTCGTTGCTGCAAGTAGGCGGAACCCTGGAGACGCGACGCTATTCAATTCACCGCCTGACTGAAACTTTTATCCTGAATGAAGCCGTCGGTTGGCGACAATAAGGAGAATCACCCCCGGCAGCCTCTCGCTTTCTCAGAGCGTTCGGTTGGAAGTTGTCTCTGCCTACTTCTGTGCTATGATTTCCTCAGCCTTAAGCCAAGGTAATTGACTCTGATCAGGTATAACTCTCGATGAGAGGCCTGATTATTTAGCATCTTCTGAATGAGCTAATGTTGCGTTCGACGCCCTCAAACCTGCGTCTTAGACTGGTGCTGTTATTGGTGTTGGCCCTGACACCGTTGTGGGGGTTAATCGTCTACGCCTATCTGGGCCTGGCCCTCTCGGGCTTTAACCTGCTGGTCACGGGCCTGGCGACGATCTGGGCCCTGGTGATCATCGGTTTCGGGGTAGTTTGGCTGCTACCCGGCGACAGCAGCCGCTCGCTCGGGGACGATGCTCAGCTCCAGCCATACGGTCAAGACGAGTTGAGCCAGTTTGCTCAAGCCTTTGACGAGATGACCGCCTCGCTGGATGCTTCTACCGGGGAGCGGACAGATCTGAGCCCCAGCGAGCGCACTCTCTCGGAGCTGCTCAGTGAGTTGCCGGGGATGGCCTATCGGAGCCGTAACGATCGGCCTCGAACCTTGGAAGTTGTCAGCGAGGGCTGTCTTGAGGTGACCGGCTTCACCGCTGCGGAGTTGGTCGGTCACGGGCCGGTCGTTTACGGCCAACTGATCCACGCCGATGACCGGGAGAAAATTTGGCGCAAAATTCAGGCGGCACTCAAGGAACGTAAGCCTTTCCGGCTCAGCTATCGCCTAACCCCTAAGTCCGGCCGGGAAAAGTGGGTCTGGGAGCAAGGCCGAGGCGTCTGGTCAGCCGAAGGTGAAGTGCAGGCTTTGGAGGGCTTCATCACCGATGCCACGGAACGAGTCCACACCTACCAAGTCCTGGAGCGCCGCGTCGCCGACCGGACCCGGGCTCTGTCGGCGTTGTATAACGTGACGGCGGTGGCCAGTAAGTCGCTGGATTTGGAGACAATTTTAAATCAGTCCCTGGAGCGCGTTTTGCAGGTGATGGGCTTGGAACTTGGGACCCTGCACCTCTTTGACGAGGCCAAAGCTGGGTTGTATCTGGCCGCTTGGCGCGGCGTGACGATGGAGCGGTTAGCGCAGGATAAAACGCTCCTGCCAGTCGATCTGACGGAGTGGGTCTTTCATCGAGGGGAGCCGCTGGTCCTACCGTTAAAAGGTGAAGCGGCCTTACTAACGATGCCCGCTTCAGCCATGCGGATGCGGCGGGCTTACGTGGGCGTGCCGATGCGGGTGCGGGGTCGGGTCCTCGGCGTGTTGACTCTCTTTGGCCGCGAAGGGCAGCGCTTTGATCAGGAAGAAGTCACCCTCCTGGATGCGATTGCCGATCAGATAGGGGTGGCGGTCGAGAACGGGCTGCTCTACCAGCAGGCCGAACAGTTGGCTGTGATGGAAGAGCGCAGCCGCCTAGCGCGCGACTTACACGACTCGGTCACCCAGTCGCTTTACAGTTTGACTCTTTTTGCCGAGGTCGGGCGTCGGGCTGCCGAGGCGGGTCAGGTAGACCAGGTAAGTGAACATCTGAAGCGGCTGGGCGAGATTGCCCAACAGTCTCTCAAAGAGATGCGCTTGTTGGTTTACGAGCTGAGAACCTCGACTCTGGAAACGGAAGGCCTGATCGGTGCTTTACAGCAGCGCCTGGACGCGGTCGAAAAGCGAGCCGGGGTCGAGGCCCGGCTGGTGGTCGAAGAGACGGTTGATCTACCGCCGTTGGTAGAAGAAGGCTTATACCGGATTGCCCAAGAGGCGCTCAACAACGCGTTAAAGCATGCCGGTGCGACCGTGGTCACGGTGCGGATTAACGTGACCGTGGATCAGGCCGATTTGGAGGTGAGCGATAATGGGAGTGGATTTAATCCTCAGGCGGTGGCTAAGGCCGGTGGGCTGGGTTTAATCTCGATGCGTGAGCGGGCTGAACAGCTTGATGGTTACTTTTCGATTAAGTCGCAGCCCGGTCAGGGCACCCGCGTGATTGTCAACATTCCGACCCGGCGCAGTTGGTCGCGGCCGATAGTGGCCATTTCAGAATTGCAGGGAGAGAGCTAACATGACTGACCAAATCAAGATTCTTATTGCCGATGATCACGCCGTGGTGCGCGAGGGCCTGCGCTTGCTGCTGGGCAGCGAGCCGGGGATGGCGGTGGTGGGGCAGGCCGCTGATGGCGTGGAAGCGGTTCAGATGGCGGAGCGTTTGCAGCCGGACGTTATTCTGCTGGATTTAATGATGCCGAACAAAAACGGGATCGAGGCCATCACCGAGATCAAGAATAACAATTCCGAAGCCCGCATCCTGGTCTTGACCAGTTTTGCCGAAGATGAGATGGTTTTTCCGGCCATCAAAGGCGGAGCGTTAGGCTATCTGCTCAAAGACTCGTCACCGCAGGAGCTACTGCAGGCCATCCGCGATACCTATGAGGGCGAGTCATCGCTGCATCCCACCATCGCCCGCAAGCTGATCCGCGAAATCAACCGACCGGCCCAAGATTTACCGCCGGCGGAAGAGCCCCTGACCGAGCGCGAAGTCGAGGTGCTGAAGTTAGTTGCCCACGGCTTATCCAATCAGGCCATCGCCGAGAAGCTGACCATCAGCGAACGGACGGTGCGAACGCACGTCGGCAATATCCTCAAAAAGCTCCATCTGGCCAACCGCACCCAGGCGGCGCTGTACGCGCTGCGCGAAGGCTTGACCGATCTCAAGAATTAGGGTCGCCAGCCGTGGGCTTGGCGCGCCAGCCGATGGCCTGGCGCTGGTCAAGCCTGAAGCCGGCATGAGTTAAGGTATTTCAAAGTCATCGGCCTCGATTAACCGCTTCAAATTGGCCAACGAACCGGCAATCATCTCTTCAAAAATGCTGTTGCCGGCAAACATCAACATCACGCTGGTGAGCGAAAAGCCGGTCTCCGCTTCCCAATCCAGACGCCAGGTGACCCGAGTCTTATCCCCAAGGGACTCAAGCTGGAGAAGATTAATTTGGGACAACGGCAGCGCCGCCTCCTCGGATGGTTGTAGTTCAAAGGCGAGGGTGTGATAGGGTTCCCAAACCGTAACCTTTTGCGTCGCCAGCCCTCCATTTTTGGTCACGCCAACCCACACGGTGCCGACGCCTTCGGTCTGCTCGGTGCCGTAGCGGCCTTCGACCGGATAAGGCACACGACCATTTTGATAGGCCCAATCGGGCAGCCGGGTTACATCGACGAGCACGGCCCAAATCTGTTTGGGGGTAGCGTTTATATCTTGAGCGTGGGTGATCTGTTGCACCATGAACCTCTTGAAAGACTCTGCACCTGGATTAGGAAAACAAGCCTGACCACTAACCTAAAATTAGAGGCGAATGGTAAGCTTGCTCACCGTTTTTGGCAAGCTTGAGCCCACAGTATGTCGGGCCAGGGGTATCCCAAATTAGTTCGCATTACGAATTGACCAAATCTCATTTTTTGTTATACTACAACTTGCATTTATTTTGACCTTGTCAACGTTTCTGTTGAGGCGTTCGCAGTTTCGTTGGTGACAGATTGAACGTTTTTCCTCTATCAATCGCAATCACCCTAGGCAGCGCAGCCCAAAAAGAAGCTATCCTCCGGAACTGCTGTTGTGGCGGTGCTAGGTTGGTTGGTACTTATCCGTTCATCTCATCTTATCTACCTCGTCTGGTAAAACTAAACAAATCTTTGGCCGTAAAGTGGGGTGACCTGGCGTGAACGACCGGCTTTCGAGTCGTTTGCCCGGAGTCCCATCTCTAAAGTGATTGGCAATTGCGGTTTTCACCGCTTAATTTGATTTCGGTGAAAGGAATTTGGCATGGCCGATATTGAAGTGGAACTACAGGATGTAAGCAAGAAATTCGGCGATTTTGTGGCCGTGGATCGGGTCAGTCTGGAGATTGGCGACGGCGAGTTCTTCTCGCTGTTGGGACCGAGCGGTTGTGGTAAAACGACGTGCTTGCGCATGATTGCCGGTTTTGAATTGCCTACTGAAGGCGAGATCAAGATCAACGGTCAGCCGATGGGCAGCACCCCCCCTTACAAACGGCCGGTCAATACCGTCTTCCAGAACTACGCTCTTTTTCCGCATATGACCGTTTACGAGAACGTAGCTTTTGGACTAGAGATGAAGAAAGTCGCTCGCTCGGAAATAAAGCCAAGAGTGACAGAAGCCTTGGAGATGGTCCGTCTGCCACAACTGGCCGACCGCAGACCCCGTCAGCTATCGGGTGGGCAGCAGCAGCGAATTGCCCTGGCCCGAGCCCTGGTGAATCGGCCGCAGGTGCTGCTGCTGGATGAGCCGCTCAGTGCGCTTGACTTAAAGTTGCGCAAGGCCATGCAGTTTGAACTCAAGGAGCTGCAGCGCCAGGTGGGCATCACCTTTATTTTTGTGACCCACGATCAGGAGGAAGCGATTACGATGTCCGACCGGATCGCTGTGATGAATGAAGGTCTTATTCAGCAGGTGGGCGAGCCGATCGAGATTTATGAGCGGCCCAGTAACCGCTTTGTGGCTGATTTTATTGGCGAAACCAACTTTATGGAAGGCGAGGTGGCCGAGGTCAACGCTCAGGGGACATTGTTAGCTTTAGACAATGACCTGAAAGTGCTGGGCCGCGGCCCCGAGAATGTGGAAGTTGGCCAGTGGGCCACCCTGGCAATCCGGCCCGAAAAGATTGCGGTTCGGGCGGCCAACGGCACTGCGGCCAGCCCAAGTAATGTGCCGGCCGTCGTTGAAGAGGCCGTCTATATCGGGACTGATACCCGCTATACCGTCCGGGTGGCCGACCGGTTTCATGTGGTGCTGCGGGTGCAGAACATTGGCAACAGCGTCGCCGCCAATCGGCCTTTTGACCGAGGCGATCAAGTTTACTTGTCTTGGGCAACAGACAGCGCGTTAATTTTGACTGCGTAGGCGGAGGAGAACAAGATGCAAGGAGGTTCGGGTAACCGGGGAATGTTGGCGACGCTGTTATCGCCGGCTGTTTTTTGGCTGCTGGCTTTCTTCGTGGCGCCGCTATTGATTGTGTTTGTGGTCAGCTTTGGTCGTCGCTCCCTGCTGGGCATGGTTGAGTACACGTTCACTCTGGATAATTATCTCCGGGTCTTTACCGATACTATTTACCTCAGGATTCTATGGCAATCCCTGTTATTGGCTATCGGGAACACAATCTTGTGCCTCATCATTGCTTATCCGTTTGCCTTCTTTATCGCCCGGCGAAGTCCTCGCTGGCAAAATATTCTTATCTTCCTGGTGATGGTTCCGTTTTGGACCAACTTTCTCATACGCACCTACGCCCTCATTTTTATCCTACGCGATACGGGGCTGATTAATAGTACTTTGATCGGGCTGGGCGTGATCGAGCAACCGATCATTATTATGTTTACTCAAACAGCGGTGATGATTGGCATGGTCTATGGCTATTTGCCGTTTGCCGTGCTGCCCCTTTATGCCTCGATCGAGCAGCTTGATTTCAATTATGTCCAGGCGGCCGAGGATTTAGGGGCTAACAAAGTGCAGGTTTTTTTGAAAGTTATCCTCCCCTTAACGATGCCAGGGGTGGTGGCTGCCTCCATCATTACCTTTATTCCTACCTTGGGTGCTTACGTCACGCCAGATCTAATGGGTGGCGGCAACACTTTTCTTATTGGCAATTTGCTGCAACAGCAGTTTATGACCGTGCGGGATTGGCCGTTTGGCTCGGCCCTGGGCTTTATTTTGATGGCTATGGTGCTGGTGGCAACGATGATCTACTTTAGAACGGGCGGCGGCCGGCTGGCCTAGGAGAGAGATTTATGAGCACAACATCTGCAACTTTACCGGCCCGGTCCCGAACACCACTGCCTTCGATTCTGATGGCGCTGGTGGCCGGTCTGTTGGTTTTAGCCGGTCTGGCCCTGGTCCTGGTTGGGGTATTAAATTTGGATCGACCGAGCAGCTATCTCTTCATTCCGGCCGGCTTGCTGATGACCGGGGTTGGCACGGTGTGGGGGGCTCGCTCGGTCCGGGCAACAACCGGTGCCTCGATAGGCCAACAGTTTTTGGTGGCAAACGCTGTTCTGGTTTTTCTCTTTTTTTACTTGCCTATTCTGGCTTTAGTGATTTTTTCCTTTAATGCGGGTGAGATACCCACCGTGTGGGAGGGTTTTAGCCTGCGTTGGTACGCAAGCTTGTTGGAGAGCGAGGCCACCGTCAATGCCTTCCGAAACACGATGATTGTGACCTTCATCTCAACCATTATCTCGACGATCATTGGGACCATGGTTTCTCTGGTGATGGAGCGGTACAACTTCCCGCTCAAGTTGCCCTTCGACGCGGTGTTGTATATGCCGATTATTGTCCCCGATATCGTCATTGCCTTAGCCACGCTACTGTTTTTTAACTTGATCGCCTTTAACATTGTCCAGAATTTACTAGGTTTGCAATGGGGGCTAGGACTAACCACAATCATCATCGCGCATGTGGCCTTTAATATCTCGTTTGTAGCAACGATTGTGCGGGCCCGGCTGGTGGATATGGATCCTAACCTAGAGCAAGCCGCCCGCGATTTGGGAGCTAACGAGTGGCAGGTCTTCCGGCGGGTAACGATGCCGATCCTCATGCCGGGGATTGTCAGTGGCGCGTTGCTGGCCTTCACGCTCTCGTTGGATGACTTTGTCATCACCTTTTTTGTCTCTGGCCCAGGCTCAACCACTTTGCCTTTGCTGGTCTACTCGCAGCTTAAGTTTGGGGTTGAGCCGGATATTAATGCCTTAACCAGCGTGATGCTGTTGTTTTCAATAGGGCTGGTTTTACTATCTCAGTTTTTGCAAAGGAGGGCCTAGCCAATGTAAAGATACATCACGGCAAGAAAGTGGGGGCGCATTGGGGCCACACCTTAAAATTAGAACAACAACTCGGGAATTGCCGTGTCTGTTATCAAACTTTGGAGGAGAGAAATGTTTCCAAAAAATTGGTTGATCGTGCCGTTACTCGTTTTAAGTCTGTTGGTAACCGCCTGTGGCGGAGCAGCCGCGCCCGAAGAGACGCCTAAAGAAGACCCGGAGGCTTCGGCCACCAGTGCTGATGCGCCCGCCGGTGAAAATGAGCTGGCCACGGAGTTGAGTGTCTATAACTGGGCCGATTATATTGACGAACAGGCCATTACCCAGTATGAAGAGACTTACGGCGTCGATGTCATCTACGATACCTATGCCAGCAATGAAGATTTGCTCGCAAAGCTCCAGGCCGGCGCCACCGGCTACGACGTGATCTTCCCCTCGGACTATATGGTGGAGCAGATGATCGCTTTGGGAATGTTGGCTAAACTCGATAAGAATAATATTCCTAATATGGCCAACCTCGGGGAGCGGTTCTTGAACGCCCCTTATGATCCGGGTAACGTCTACTGTATGCCGTATCAGTGGGGCACCACCGGCATTGCCTATCGCACTGATGTGGGGCTGGAGCCACCGACCAGTTGGGCCGCGCTGTTTGACCCGGCCGAAGCGAAAAAGTGGGCCGAGGCGGGCGGTATCAATTTCCTTAACGATCAGCGCGAACTGATAGCGGCTGCTCTGAAGTACAAAGGTTATTCGCTTAATGACAAGGACGAAGCCCACCTTAACGAGGCAAAAGAGGTGATTTTGGCGGTTAAGCCCCTGGTCAAGACCTTTAATAGCGAGGACTATAGCGAGAGCTTAATGATCCCCGGCGAAATTGCCATTTCACATTCTTGGAATGGTCAGGCCGCTACAGCCTATTGGGAAACCTATGATGAAGCTACCGGGACGAGCCAATGGGCCTATGTGATTCCCTCGGAAGGAGCCATGATCTACCAGGACAATATGTGCATTCCGGCTACCAGCCAACGCAAGGCCACCGCCGAACACTTTATAAACTACTTACTTGAACCCGAAGTTGGCGCGGCTATTACTAACGTTACTTACTATGCCAGCGCCAACGAAGCGGCCAAACCCTTCGTTTCGGAAGAGATCCTCAATGATCCCAGCATTTATCCCCCCGAGGAAGTTATGAACAAGCTGGAATGGGCCGAGAAGCTTGACGAGACCATGTTTGTTTATGACCGCATCTGGACCGAGATCAAGAGCCAGTAAGCTTAGTCTTCACTCAATCCGCTAAGGCTAAGATCTAAAGCAAAAGGCGAGGGCCGCAGCCCTCGCCTTTTGTTACAATTTTCGGCTCAGCCAGGCCAGGAGGCGTCGCCAGGGATTATTCTTAGTGCGTTTGGCAAAATCCTCGGCCGCTTCGTTTGGCATGATGTCTTCAAAATTGTGAGCAATCTCCAATTTATCCCGATGCAACAAAACCCAGACCACCAGATCGGCTTCGGTGCGGCCGGGGAAATACTCTAAAATTTCCTCATCCCGAATTTTTTCGATAATGGGTAAGTAAACATGATCGTACCAACTGGTAATAGCCTCTTCCCAAGTGAGATCGCGTTCTTCTTCCCACTCCTTCCAGTACCGATAAGTGGCGATATCATCTTCCAACTTCCAATAACCACCTGGGATGGTCAAAATTATTCGTTGATCGGGCCGGACTTTGTCAAGTTCGGTGTCTTCTAAGAACTCTATATACTCGGCTCGCACCAGGACATCGTCCAGACCATCATCTGCCTCCAGCGGCACCCGGGTGGGGTACTCCCAAACTTTGGCCTCGATGGTGTCCATTCCCAACTGTTGGGCGACCGAGACCCGATGGTTTCCGTCCCGGACAAAATAGGTATCACTGACCTTATAAACCTCAATCGGTGGCCAGCCGCCTTGCTCGGCCAACTGGCCGACTTGTTCCCAACGCTGCCGGATCTCGGCCTTGCGGGGCATAAAGGTCCGGGTAAAATCGCTATAGCGCCCCACGCTGCCAACAATCTTCTCCAAAGGTATCTCGGCGACACCCAAATATGACTTCTGACCCAACTGGAGCTTCTCGCGAACCTGTTCAAAAGGCAACAGGTTGGAGGGTTGCCGGTGCCGGCGCACGAGGGCCAGGGTATCTTCCAGGAAGGCGCGCTGGCTAGCCTGCTGAAAATCTTGCGTCGCTCGGGCCCGGGCTGTCTTACGCCGGCTGGTCGGATCAGCGGCTAAAGATAAGGTTTTGCGCTTGAAATCGTCATTGCTCATAATTGGCTCAGAGGTTTGTGGCTCTATAGTTATTGTACTTCGAGTTGTAGGATAGTCCCAAAAAGACTCCTGACTCTTGAAGTTGAGGATGATTGATGAAGCAAGATTGATGAAATAGGCCTAGTGGGGTTAGAATAAATATATCTGTACTTGCAACCTTTTCTCTGAGACCCAAGACATGGACTACCAATGAACCAACATCAAATTACCTCCAAAACCAAGCTAGTGGGACTGATCGGTTGGCCTGTGGAAACTAGCCTTAACACAGCCATGCATAATGCTGCTTTTGCTCAACTGGGAATTGATTGGGCTTGTGTCCCGCTGCCGGTCCAGCCCAAGTACCTGGAACAAGCCTTAAAGGGTTTAGTGGCCTTAAATTTTGTAGGCGCCAATGTCATAGCGCCACACCGGCAAGCTTTGATGCGCTACATGGATAAATTGAGTCAAGTTGCCCGGATCACGGGGGCCGTAGACACAATCCATATTCAAGACGGCAAATTTTATGGCTATGATACCGATGCCAGCGGTATTGTCAGCACCCTGAAAGAAGCGGGCTGCGATCCAAAAGACATGCGGGTAGCGATCCTGGGGGCCGGCGGCCCTGCCCGGGCTGCCATATTTTCCCTGGCGCTGGCCAAGGCCGCTTGTATCACTGTACTTAACTGTACTTCAGAGCGAGCCGCTTTTTTGGTTGATGATCTGGCTCCAGCCTTTCCCGGCAGTCGCCTGACCTTCAAACTTTTGAATACTGAGAACCTGGTCACTTTGTCAAGCGAACTTGATCTGGTGATTAATACCACCACCTTGGGACGGCGTTCTCGTCGCGATGCTTGTCCCTGGCCCGCCGACGTGGCTATTCCTGCCAAAGCCATCTTCTACGATTTAGTCTACAATCCTTTAAAAACTGTCTTTCTGCAACGAGCTCGAGAAGCAGGCGCCAAAACAATTGACGGTTTGGGTATGTTAATCCATCAAGGGGCCTTTGCCTTTAAGAGATGGACCGGGCAGGATGCGCCGGTTGAAGTCATGCGGCAGGTTTGCCTCCAAGAATTAGCGCTTGACGATCTGAGACTCAACTAAGGGGAAATGGCTCTGCCCGGCTGGTCGCTCAGTCCGCCGGCGTTAAGGCGGTGATCACCGCTACCGAGTTTGACACCCAGCCAAAAATACCGCCTTGAGCCTTGATCATTTCCAGGCCGATCTGTTGGAATTCCGGAAAATAAGAGCCAACGCAGTCGGCCGGAATCAGACACTCATAGCCTCGGTCATTGGCCTCTCGGACAGTAGTATGGACGCACACCTCGGTGGTAACGCCACACACAAACAGGGTTTTGATGCCGCGGTTTTGTAAGATTAAATGCAGATCCGTCTCGTAAAAAGCCCCTTTGCCTGATTTGTCGATGACCGGTTCTCCGGCCAGAGGGGCCAATTCCGGGATGATCTCGTGTCCGTACTCGCCCCGAATCAGGACCCGCCCCATCGGCCCTTGATCACCGATGCCCACCGGTAACCTGCCGCGAGCCAGTTTGGCCGGCGGAGCGTCGGCCAGATCCGGCCGGTGCCCTTCCCGAGTATGGATGACCAACAGCCCCGCGGCCCGGGCTACCGCCAGCAAAGCGCGGGTCGGCTCAATCGTGCTCCGTAAGAGCGAAACATCGTTGCCCAGCATCTCTCCAAAGCCGCCCGGCTCTAAAAAGTCACGCTGCATATCGATGATGAGTAAAGCCGTCGCTTCCGGCACTAAGGTGAGCGGATATGGCTCCGCCTGAACGGTTAACGTGGTCATTGAGGCCTCCTATTTGACGCCCGCCAATTGTTGAATGCAGCCCCGGCCGTGTTACAATCCAAACGATTATTTGGCAGGAGTTGCGTTTATGACTTTCTCATTGGAAACAGTGAACCAACTGGTTCAACACTACTTTACCGCCCTGGATGGTCACACTCCTATCCAGCCGATAGCGGCTCTGGCCCCGGCCCTCACCATGGCCGAGGGTTACCAGGTTCAAGCCGCCATTGTGGCTGAACTGCAGCAGCGGGGTCTGACCATCGCCGGCAAAAAGGCCGCGGCCGTTAGCGCCACAGCCCAGGCTAAAATGAAGATCAACGAGCCGATTTATGGGCATCTGTTTGATGCTTACCGGGTAGATAATGGCGCCACGCTGGCCGCGGGACGGCTGATCCAACCCTATCTTGAGTGCGAATTGGCTTTTGTGCTGGGGCGCCCCCTGGCCGGTCCGCAGGCAACCGTGGCCGATGTCTTGGCCGCCACCGAGGCTGTGGTCGCCGCTTATGACATCATCGATTTCAGGACCGAAGGTTGGCAACCCGGTCTGGCCGAGGCCCTTTGCACCAACGTCTATGCCGTCCATTTTATGCTCGGTGACCAGCCTGGCAACCCGACCCGGCTCGATCTGGCCCAGCTCAACATCACGCTCCACAAAAACGGGGCCCCGGTGACCACCGCTTCGGCCGGGACGATTATGGGCCACCCCGCTCGTTCGATTGCCTGGATGGCCAACAAGCTGGCCGAGCATGGTCGTCGCTTTGAAGCCGGCGAAGTGGCTCTGACCGGGGCCATCACTTCGCCCCACCCTCTAGCCCCCGGCGATCAGTTTGAGGCGGTCTTCGAGGGGTTGGGCCGGCTGGTCGTCAAGTTTGAGTGAGCATTGTTTTATCGGGAGTACTTGGCTGGCCATAGCCGTTCCCCGACCCGGCCGGGTGAGGCTGCCGGGTGGCGCCTAGGGTCTGGCTGCGCTGGCGATGCAAGGCGGCGGCAATACCGGCCAAGTATCTTTCCTGAAAGGCCGGCCCGATCAGGCTGACGCCCATCGGCAGACCGTTGGGTTGAAACCCGTTGGGCACAGCCCAGGCGCACAGATCCAACAGGTTGACAAAGTTGGTGTAGTAACCCAAGTTGGTGTTGAGCGCCAGCGGTTCGGCTTCAACCTGGGCCAGGGTGTAAATGGTGCCGGTCGTTGGAACCAACAGCACGTCGATTTCGTGCCACAGCAGGGCCACTTGCTGGCGGTAGGCCCGGAGCCGGTAATAACTCTCGTAGACATCCACCGCCGAAAAGCGCCGCCCGCCCTCAATGACCTGGCGGGTAACTGGCAGCAGCGCTTCCGGCTGTTCATTGAGGAAATTTCTGACCGCCGCCAGCCGCTCCACCACCCACGGTCCGCCGTAGAGCAGCCTGGCCGTTTCCGCCAAAGGCGCAAAATCGATCTCGACCTTTTCCCCGCCCAAGGCCACCAACTGATCCACTGCGGCTTGAAACAGAGTAGCATACTGCTTGTTGCCAAAGAAGTTTAGATGGGCCGGATCGGGCAGGCCAAAGCGAAAGAAATCCGGCTTGGATCCATATTTCTTTACAGTCGCCGGCTCTATCCGCGAGAAGGGATCAGTCGGGTCGGGACCGTGGGTTGCTTCAAAAACGGCCAGTGCATCCTCACATGTCAGGGCTAAAATCGAGACGCAGTCCAGGGAACGGCAGGCCGGAAAGACCCCGTAAGTGCTCAGCAGCCCTCGGCTAGGTTTGAGGCCAACAATGTTGTTGAAGCCCGCCGGCACCCGCCCCGAGCCGGCTGTATCCGTCCCCAGGGCAAAGCTGACCAACCCGGCTGCCACCGCCACCGCCGAACCGGAGCTGGAACCGCCGGCAATAAAGGCCGGATCAAATGGGTTCCGGCAAGGGCCATACGGTGAGCGGGTGCCGACCAGGCCGGTGGCGAATTGATCGAGATTAGTTTTGCCGATCAGCAGCGCTCCGGCCTCCGCCAGTTTGCGGACGACGGTGGCGCTCTCGATGGGCGTGTAACTAAAAGCAGGGCAGCCCACGGTGGTTGGGTGACCGGCCAGATCAAGGTTGTCCTTGACGGCGTAAGGAATACCGTACAGGGGCAACGCCGTCCGTTCGGCCGGGGAGAGAGCCGCCAGGCGTCTGGCCTGAGCCACCACCTCGGCCTGGGGCAGCCGGTAAATCCAGATATTATCGCTCAGACAGCGCTCAATCCGCTCATCAATTGCAGCCACCAGGTCCGGCGGCTGCAGCTGGCCAGACCGGTACAGTGCTTGCAGAGTGAGCAGGTCTAAACTGCCGCTGATCGGATCCCAACTCATACCAGCCCAGCCAGTGCTGCTAAGAGTTGAGCCAATGTGGCCTTGCCCTCCGGTTCGACCGCCCTCTCGCCGGGCCAGTTGTGGCGCATGGTTTTTATCTGGCAAAAGGTCATAACCTACTCCTCTCTGGAAGCAGGAGTGCAAACCTTGGTTTGCCCGCAAA
The DNA here is from genome assembly GCA_937864185.1 of uncultured Chloroflexota bacterium. Lineage (GTDB taxonomy): Bacteria > Chloroflexota > Anaerolineae > 4572-78 > J111 > JAGRBY01. The sequence continues at coordinate 91,661 of CALMIS010000328.1, read as the reverse complement.
GCAAGCTCTGCACTCCTTTTTTCCCTTGTAAATACACCCACCTGGTGTAGGGGCGTAAAATTTTCGCCCCTACACCAGGTTAATTTTCGTGCTCGTTGTCATCCCGCTAGGGACTGTCGCACTCTCTGACACTAGAGTCCTGGGTCCCATCGCGGCGCTGCGACGGCGTGAGGGCCGTTAATCGCTCAAGTGGCTACTCTGTCTGGCCGATAACGCCTTCCACCAGCCAATCGGTGGTGTCGAGCAGGTCGATGCCCCCTGCTTCACCTTCGGGAATGCGAAGTGTGCCTTCATTATCGGTGATGGGACCGGCAAAGATAGCCAATTCGCCCTTAATAATGGCTGCTTGTTTCTCGGCAATCAGGGCTTGTACCTCTTCGGAAACGGCCGGGCCGTAAGGAGCCAGGGTCAAGAAACCGGTCTCCATACCGCCCCGAATATGCTCGCTTTTCCAGGTGCCGGCTATGACCTCCTCAGCCAGTTTGGTGTACAAGTCACCCCAGGTGTAGGCGACACCGGTCAGCCAGCCGTTGGGCGCAAACTCTTTCAGGGCCAGGGAGTGAAAGCCGACCGAGTAGATACCGCGCTCCTCGGCAGTCTTAACGATAGTCACCGGCGAGTCGACAATCATGGTCACCACGTCCACTCCAGTATCGGCCAGGGCGTTGGTGGCAGCCGCTTCTTTGGTGGGATCAACCCAGGCCCCGTTGAAGACGAGAGTGGTTTCAACCTCAGGGTTGACCGATTTAGCCCCCAAGTGAAAAGCGTTGACTGAGGCCAAGATGTTAGGAATAGGGAAGGCGGTGATAAAGCCCAGTTTGTTGGTTTCGGTGGCCTCCCCGGCGGCGATGCCGGCCAGGTACATCGCCTCGAAATTGTTGCCCCAGTAGGTGCCCAGGTTATCGGCCAGTTTGAAGCCGGCCGGATGCATAAAAATCACGTCAGGATGCCGGGCGGCGACGGCCAGGGCCGGGTCAAGATAGCCAAAGCTCTGCGGGAAGATAAGTTTGGCTCCTTGCTGGATCATGTTTTCCATAACGCGCTCGGCATCGGCGCTTTCGGGCACATTCTCTGCCTCGATGAGCTTTACGTTGGGCAGATTCTCGGTCATGGCCACCAATCCGTCGTGATGAGCCTGGTTGTACCCGGCGTCAGTAATGGCCCCCACATGCAGCGCCCCCACCACAAACCCCTCGGCGGCCTCGGTCTCGCCCGGTGCAGGCACCTCCTCGCGCGCTTCAGCCGGAGCGGCCGCCGGGGCCGTCGCTTGGCAGCCGGCCAAGAGCAGTACCACCAGGCCGGCGACGAAGACGGCCTTGAGCAAACGGTTAAGTTTTTCTTGACTGAACATCATTTTACACTCCTCCTTATGAATGATCACTAATGGATTTGAATCCCTTCAACGCGGTTTGCCCCGCCCCGAGCTCGCTATAGGGAGGCCAGACTCCCGCGACCAGACCTTAGCTCGTGCCTTCAAACACGGCCTTTAGCCCTTCCGGCATGGCATTTCGGCGCCCCTGGCGTAGGAACAGCAGCACGCCGAGGGTGAGGAGATAGGGCAGCATGTCGAGCAAGAAAGGGGAGATCCCTGCTCCCCGCGCTTGAAGCTGCAACTGAAAGGCCAGAGCTCCGCCAAACAGGAGCGCCCCCAACACTGCCCGCAGAGGATGCCAGGCCGCAAAGATGACCAGGGCCACGGCGATGAAACCTCGCCCGGAAGTCATGCCCTCGCTCCAGGTTTGGGCAAAGGCCAGGGATAGATGCGCTCCCCCCAAGCCGGCCAGCACGCCCCCGGCAAAAACGGCTTGATACTGGAGCATCGCTGGCCGGAGACCGGCCGCGTAGGCCACCGTCACACTCTCCCCAACAGCCCGCAGCGAGAGCCCCCAACGGGTGTGGAATAACACCCACCAGACCAGTCCGGCCAGAGGCAGCATGGCATAAATCAACAGATCGTGTTGGAAGAGGATGCGGCCCAAGAACGGTAAATCGGCCAGAAAAGGCACGGGCATCGGGTTGAGGCCGGTGATGAGTTGGCCTACGTAGGGCTTACCGATCAAGGCGCTTAAACCCAGACCGCAAAACATCAAGGCTAGACCGCTGGCCAGTTGGTTAGCCTTACGGCTGATGACCAGATACCCCAAAATCAGGTTGAACAGGCCACCCATCAGTGCTGCTGCCGCAAGGCCCAGTAAGGGGCTGCCAGTTTCTTTAGTGACCATAAATCCGGTCACCGCCCCCATCAACATCGAGCCTTCCACCCCCAGGTTAACAATGCCGGCCCGCTCCAGGATGACCTCGCCCAGGGCTGCGTACAACACTGAGGTGCTCGATTGAATTGAACCGGTCAGGACACCTTCGACAAAAGATACGTTTGCCATCTTAGTCTCCTCAACTTTGTTCGGTTAGCTGGCGTTTGGGGAAGAAATTGGCCAGCACAATAAACAAGATCAGCGACATCAGCACATTGACGGAAGAGAAGGGCATACTTTGGGTGATTTGCAAGGTATCGCCCCCCAAAGCGATGATCGCCAGCAGAAGGGACATCACCACCACCGCCAAGGGGTTGTGCAGGGCCAGCCAGCTAATCAAAAAGCCGATGTAGCCATAATCGGGGGAGAAGCCGGGCCGGAGCCGCCCCTGAATGGCTGCCACCTCACCCATGCCGGCCAGCCCGGCCAGGCCGCCGGCAATAAACATAGTGATGATGATATAGCGACTGATCTGCAGGCCATGGCGCTGGGCCGCTTCCGGGTTACCGCCGATGGCGCGCATTTCGTAACCCCAGCGGGTGCGCTTCAGCACAAAGTGGAGGGTCACAATAACCAGCGCCGCCAGTATCAATCCAAAATGGAGCCGGCTTTGGCCAAACATCGGCAGCCGTACCGCCTCGGCAAAAGCCTCGCTTTGCGGGAAGTTAGCACTGGCCGGATCGCGCAGCGGGCCAAAGACAAAATAATCGACCCACAGAATGGCCACATAGTTGAGTAGCAGAGTCGAGATTGTCTCGTTGAGCCAGCCTTTGGCCCGCAGCAGCGCCGGAATGGCCGCCCACAGCCCGCCACCGATGAAGCCCAGCCCGATGACCGCCGGTACCCCAACCAGCCGGGGCACGGAGTCGCCAATGACCAGAGCGCCCCAGGAGGCCAGCAGGGCGCCCATATAAAGCTGGCCCTCCCCGCCCACGTTAACCAGCCCGATCCGGGCCGGCAACAGCACGGCGGCAGCGCACAACACCAGGGGGATCGCCTTCACCAACACCTCCGACAGGCCGTAGCTGCTCCCCAAAGTGTTATAGAAAATGGCCACGTAAGTGTCGACCGGATTCTTGCCAAATAGTAGCAACACTCCACCGAACACCAAGAGGGCTAGGGTCAGGATCCCTATAAAACGAAGGAGTCCGTTCAACTGCTGTTTGCCGGCTTGGGCCAGCGTCCCGGTATTAACCATGCGCGGTGTTGCCTCCTGTCATCAATAGACCAACCTCATAAGCCGAGGTCTCTTGCGGTTTGAAATTACCGGCAATTCGACCGTGGTGCATAACCACCAGCCGGTCACTCAGAGCAAACAGCTCATCTAAATCCTCGGAAATGAGCAAAATGCCCATACCCTCGGCCCGATGTTTGAGCAGTAGTCGACGGGCCGCCTCGGCGTTGGAGATGTCCAGGCCGCGGGCCACGTAGTAGGCAATCAGCAGCTTGGGGCGGCGGCCCACCTCGCGGGCAATGACCACTCGTTGCAGATTACCCCCTGACAGCGTCTCGACCATCACATCCAGACTAGGGGCGGAGGAGATAAAGGTGGTGTTAAGAAACTGGCTAGCCTTTTCCCGCACCTGCTGCCAGTTCATCGATAGGCCGCCCCGTTCGGCGTAACGGTTTTGCTCGCCCAAGATCATATTCTCGTAGACTCGCATACCTGGAATAGCGCCCATCAGCAGCGGATCCTCCGGGATGCAGCCCAAGCCGGCCTGTAGCGCTTGCTTAACCGACCAGTCCGCCGCATTTTGGCCAAAGAGATGGATTTGGCCGGCCGTATGAGAGCGTAGCCCAATAGCTACCTCGATGAGCGCTTGCTGGCCGTTGCCAGCCACCCCGGCCACCCCGACCAGCTCTCCGGGAAAGACCTCCAAATCAACCTCCTTCAAACCCACGCTGCTCTGCTCATGCGGCACGGTCACGGCCTGAAAGTGGAGCAGTGGCGTGGTGCCGGCTAACTGGCCTCGATTGCCGTTGAGCCGGGCCGCTTCCGGCGGCGTCTCTCCCAAAAGCATAGTTACCAGTTGGCTCTCGGTAGCGGCTTTGCCTACCATCGTCTCAACCACCCGGCCCCGGCGGAGGACGGTGATCCGGTCGGCCACGGCCATGACCTCCGGCATCTTGTGGGTGATAAACAGGATGGCAAAGTGGTCCGCCCGCAGCTTGTTGAAAACCTGAAACAGCCCTTCTACTTCGTGCGGGGCCAGGACACTGGTGGGTTCATCAAAGATCAGAACCCGGGCTCCGGCCAGTATAATTTTGAGGATCTCGACCTTTTGCTGCTCCCCCATCGACAGATCCCCCACCAGCGCCCCTGGATCAACAACCAGACCGTACTTTTCGGAGACCGCGTTGAGGCGCTGTCCAATCTCGCGCCGGCTCAGCACCAAGCCCAGGTCCGGCAAAAAGAGGGCCACATTTTCGATGACAGTCAGGGCCGGAATCAAGGTGAAGTTTTGAAAGACCATGCCAATTCCCAACCGGCGGCCGTCTTGGGGCGAGTTGAGGCTGGTGGGCCGGCCTTCTAACAGAATCTCGCCGGCTGTGGGCTGGTAAAAGCCGTACAGCATCTTCATCAGGGTACTTTTACCAGCTCCGTTTTCTCCCAAGATCGCGTGGACCTCGCCCGGATAAATGGCGATGTTGACATTATCGTTGGCCCGCAGCTTACCAAATTGCTTGACCAGCCCGCGTCCCTCTAATAGGGGGACCCTTCCATTTTGGTTGGTGTGACTCAAAAGCCCCTCCTTCTGCCCGCTACAAATTGCCATTTTTAGAGTGTATACAAAATTGTATACAATTGAATCAGCAAAAATAAGAACAAGGGGAATAGACGGGAAACAACGACTGGGTACTGACCCCTGGTCGGCACAACAAAAAACGCCCTCGAACGCGCGGCTTTTTTAAGCTGCGGGTTTGAGAGCGTCTCGGCTCTTTAGGAGTAAGCGCTGCTAGACAGCGTTGGCTCAATTTTGATAAAGCAAAAAAGGCCCACCGGAAGGGATGCGCCTTTGCACTGAATTGCTTTATTGAGATTAGGCTAAACTATACACTTATTTACCCAACCGGGCAAATTCTGGCAGGGTGATTTCAAGTTGCCCTTCCCTTGCAACTTGGGCATAATAGCGGCATGGCAGAATCGAGCCTCAGTGTAAATATCTTCGATATCCTCAAAAAGCGGATTATTCGCTGGGAGTATTTGCCCGGCCAACGGCTGACTGAAGAAAGTTTGTGCGCTGAGTTTGGAGTTAGCCGGGTCCCCGTGCGAGAAGCGCTGCAGATGTTGGAAGATAACCAGTTAATCGACAAGGTCCGTTATCGCGGCTGCACGGTCAAGCAACCCGACCTGGCGGAGATTAATGAACTTTATGATGTTCGTCTGGCTCTGGAACTGTTTGTCGTTGAACATTTAGGGTTAAACGGTCTACCGCCAGATACCTGGCAACAACTACACCAAGTCTGGAGTGACTTACTACAAGAAACGAGTCCGGCCAGTATCGATTCGCTGCGCTTAGCCCGGCTGGATGAAACCTTTCACGAAACTTTGGCCCAGGCTGTCGGCAACCAATCGCTGTCCAACTTGCTGCACAACGTCAATGAGCGGCTTTACTTCACCAGGATGACGGATATCACCACGGTTGACCGGCTGCACCATACCTGTCGCCAACATCTGGAAATTTTAGATTGTATCCGGAAACGAGATACCTTGGCGGCCCGGGCCGCGATTCAGGCTAACATAGCGTTTGGTCGTAACAACGTAGAAAGTGCTCTTAAAGATGCCCTGGCCCGGGCCTATATGAGTAACTAACCTGAACAGGGCGGTCAGGACCAGGTATTTTGAATGAACAAAATCGGACCGGCTGCCAGGCAAGCCTTAGCCAGCCTTATCTTAGAAGAGTGAAAAGCCATCTATGGGGACGTTATCGTTAGAGTTTTGGACAGAGCAAGATGATTTTTATATCTACGCGGCAGCAGACGGTTATGAAAAAGAATTGATCCTTGAGGGACAAGCCAAGGCCATTCGGTCGCGGTTTAACAAGATTTTTGACCTGCTGGAAAATAAGAAAGTGCAGAAGGTCAAGGAATTGGATGAGGCTGTCCACTGGCTCAGTGACCAGCTCATCAGTCCGTTTGCCGACCAGGTGCGGATATGCAACCTAGTACGCTTCATCGTCTATGAAGATTTAATTCGCTGCACTTTTGACTTATTGTTGTTTCAAGAAACTTATTTATTCTTACAGCGGCCTGTTTGTTATCAAGTAGACGAAGGCAAGGGTGAAGACACCCCGGTGATAGAGTTAGGTAGCGCTCTATTGGTTGCCGACTTGACGGCGGATCCGGAGGAAGCCTGTCTAGCCGTGTCCAAACTCATCCCGGACTCGACCTACGTCGAAGTGAAAGAGGCCGATGTGGGCATGATTAAGGCAGCGGCAGATCAAGTCGATGTCTTGGTAATCAGTGCCCACGGCGATTTAGATGAAGACAACAGTGGCCAGGTATGGATCAACGATGAAAGTATCAGCACCAAATTGATTGGGAAGCTAGAAGCATGGGTAGTGTATTTTGATTCGTGTCTGCAAGGGGCAAATATGGACTATGTCCAAGCGTTTCAGGATGAAAGTGATGTCCAGTTTTACCTGGCCCCGATTATCAGCAATGATGCAGGCGACTCATCGACCAAGACGATGCTCTGGTTTTTTGAAGCGGTACGAGATCACGGCGATCCGATCCAGGGGCTGTATGGAACCCGGACCCGCTTATTTGAGTATTACCGGCAGAAGAAGAAGCTGGATCTAGTCACGAGTTTAAATAAAGCATTTTGCTTCCGCCTGTATGAGTTTGTAGACAGCGAAGAGGAGTGACGCAGTACCCCGGCCCAAAAAAGAGAGCCATCCTTAGGATAGCTCTCTTGATTGTATCTTCAGCTTAGCTCACCATATCAACGCTTATCCACGTGACTATTGATCATTCTGACCCTGATCATCATTTTGCTGATTCGGCTGGTTCATCCCAGACTGGTTTTGCTGCTGCATTGTGCCAGATTCATCTTGCTGTTGAGGGGTTCCAGACTGGTTTTGCTGCTGCATCGTGCCCTGTTGCTGGCCTGATTGCTGCATCGTGCCCTGGTTCGTGTTTTGGTCCTGATTTCGCAGGGTTGAGATCTCCTGGGCGCCCTGTTGCATCTGGCACTGACCAGTGTCGTTACAGACAAGCCCAACCAACTCGCCGGAGGTAAGCTGGACCCGGTTAGGCGCAACGCCAAAGTCGCCACCAGGTTCGTGGCCCATGATCACATATTCCCCGGGCTCGACCACAAATTGCTCTCGCGTGCCGGGCTCCACCCAGACTGACTGAGCCGTTGGTCCCTCGGAAACATCTACAATCAAGTCTGTCGAGCTCAGATTTTCAAAGATAACCTTGCTCATTCCCTGGGGCACGGATAAAGCTGCATCTTGCTGCACCCCAGCTTGCTGCTGGCCAGTCTGTTGGGCCTGTTGCTGGTTCTGCTGCAAATTGGCTTGCTGCTGGCCGGCTTGGGCCGGGATACACAAAGTTTGGCCCACTTGAATCACACTGGGATCATCAATTGTCGAAAAGCTATTGTTGCCCGAAGAAGCCGTATTGGTCGCCTCAACAATCCGGTTGTAAGACTGAACATCATTAAAGAACTGCTGAGCGATAAGACTCAGTGAGTCTCCGGCCTGAACCGTATACTGCTGGGCGCAGGCGGCAGTAGACTGCTGGAACTCGTCTTGCTGACCTGGTTGCTGGTTACCTTGCTGCTGTGTACTCTGCTGGCTCTGGCTCTGGGGCTGATTGCTGTCCTGATTTACATCCGGCTCATCCTGATTGGTATTCTGCTCCGAATCCTGCTCGACGCCGCCCGTTTGGTTTTCTCCCTCTTGGAGGGAAGGGGCCGCGAACGCTAGCCCGCTCATAGAGAGCGCCAAGGCTAAGGCTAGCAAAAGAGAAGTGACTTTTAACGTTTTAGTGAGTTTTACCATCTGCTCACACATTATTCCAACCTTTCCACCTGATTTTTAGGTTTATTCTTTTTTCTTAAGTACTTACAAAAACACTAATACGTATGGCGAGCTAACGTCAAAGAGATACAAACGTATCAGATACTTCTAGTGTATCAACCGGAGTTTGTTTCGCCTACACTATCTTGGGTGATTTATAAGCCGGCAAAAAGAGGTATTTTTTACATAGTTATAACAGCGCATCTCTATCACCCAGTCAAGTAAGTTAAGAGATAATAGACTTAACCCGGAAGTTCGCCTGCGACCGAGTCTATTTCATTTGGCAAGAGCCAGAGTTTAGCAATGTTTGGTATTTGCCCTTTAGCCAGTATTCTTTGAAAATCATCGGATTTGCCCAACAAAGTGGCTTATGGTACGATCTCATCAAGTCTAGAGCTAAATCACAAAACTTGCTCCTGTCATTTTTTGGCGACGTAGCCAAGTGGTAAGGCAGAGGTCTGCAAAACCTCCATTCGCCGGTTCGAATCCGGCCGTCGCCTCTAAAAGAACCGCCACGGATTGGCGGTTCTTTTTTTTTCTTGGTATGGGTGCCGCCGGTTTGGTTGAACGCTGTCGCCAATTCTTTTACGCAGAATTTACAAAAGAACATGTTAAAAAGACCGATAAATCTAGGGAGTGGTCCCGATCTGTTATCCGTAGTATTGTCCGGTGGAGGTCATATGATGATGTTGGCACCCGTTCTTTTTACTGAGTTTGCCCCCGCTGAAAGAGCCCCGGCCGCAGTGATCGAGCACGAGGTTCAAAGCTTTTCTACTCTATCCCCGATTCACGAATGCTTAAATGCCATCCCGGATGTCTTTCTTATTCTGAATGAATATCGCCAGATTGTGTATGCCAATCAGGCGATGCTCAAACTCATTGGTCAAAACGAGGCCACTCAAGTGTACGGCTTACGCCCGGGCGAAGTACTGGACTGTATCCATGCCACGACCAGCCCCGGCGGCTGCGGTACCACGGAGTTTTGCCGAACCTGTGGCGCGGTAAAAGCAATTCTCTCAAGTCTGCGCGGCAAAGAGGCCATTCAGGAGTGCCGCATTACCCAGAACAGCGGCGACTCTTTGGATCTGCGAGTTTGGGCCACGCCGATGCAGAGGGACGGCAAGATCTACTCTTTGTTTGCGGTTAAAGATATTAGCCACGAAAAGCGCCGGCTGGTCCTCGAGCGTCTGTTTTTGCACGATTTGATGAACACCGCCGGTGGCATCCAGGGTGTTTCCGAGCTGTTGCAAGATGCTTCACCGGAAGAGCTTGATGAACTAAAGCGGATGGTTTACGTTTTGGCCGATCGCCTGGTGGGCGAAATTCAAAGCCAGCGCATCTTGGTCGCTGCCGAAAACTTTGAATTGGAGGCACAGCCTGTTCTGGTGAAGTCGCTGAGGTTTCTGTGCGAGATGGCAAATTTTTACCGGAGTCACGAGGTTGCCGACGAGCGGTACATCGTCGTTGACCCGGCCTCGCAAGATCTGGATTTTTGTAGCGATAGAGCTTTGTTAGGTCGAGTGGTCGGCAATCTGCTCAAAAATGCGCTCGAAGCTTCAAATTCTGGCGATACCGTGACCTTAGGCTGTCGCCGCGGCCCGAGAAAAACAGTAGAAATATGGGTCCACAATCCCACCTCCATACCCCGCAATGTTCAGTTGCAGATCTTTCAACGTTCCTTTTCGACCAAAGGGGCTGATCGAGGGTTGGGTACGTACAGCATCAGACTGCTGACGGAGCGCTATTTAAACGGCAAAGTCTGGTTCACCACCTCCCCCGAAGAGGGAACGACCTTTACCTGCCAGTATCCTCTCGCCTGAAGCAGGAATGACCGGCCTGAATAGTCTCCCAAGTTTGCCCATCAACGAAGTCAGGCTTGAGCCGACACGGAGCCGTAAGCTTCTACCAACATCTGCGCCGCTTTGGCCCAGGAGAAACGCTGAGCTTGTTCCAGGGATCGCTTCTGCAATTTACGGCGTAACTCGGCGTCGAGCAGAACACGACGTAAGGCGCGCGTCAAGGCCCCCGTATCAGCCGGATCGACCATTAACCCGGCCTCGCCCACGACCTCGGGCAGGCTGGCGGCCTGACTGCTGACCACCGCCGCGCCGCACGACATCGCTTCCAGGGGGGGCAACCCAAAGCCTTCATAGAAAGAAGGATAAACAAAAACTTGGGCCAGTTGGTAAAAAGCCGGCAGTTCCGCTTCATCGACAAAGCCAGGGAAGATGACCCGCTCCTGCAACCCCAACGCTTGGAGACGCTGAAAAAACGACTCGTACAGCCATCCTTTTTTGCCGACCAACACCAGCCGCAGCTCCGGCTCCTCACCGAGCAAGGCATGGAAGGCATCCAGCAGCCGGGTTAAGTTTTTGCGCGGTTCGATGGTGCCCACGTGAAGCAGGAAGCGCTCCGGCAAACCGTATTTCCGGCGAACCCGGTCGACGGCCTCAGCCTGACGGATCGGCTGGAAGTGTGGCCCGGCCGCCTCGTAGATGACTTTGATTTTGTCCTCCGGCAGACCGTAAAATTTTTGGGCGTCTCGTTTGGTACACGCTGAGGGGACGATGATGAGATCAGCCGCCCGGAGAAAATGGGGCATAGCCAGGGTCAAATACCAGCGATTGTAGAACATATGATATTCGGGATAGTGGAGAAAGATGAGATCGTGCAGAGTAAAGACGGTTCGAGCCTGCTTGAAGTGAGCCAGCAGGTGATTGGTAGCATGAAAAAGCTCGGTGGCCCCGAAAACTCGATCCATCGGCCGGCGGCTTAATTGCGAGAGCAAAACCGCCATCCGCCAGGGCTTGTTGCCGATATTGACCGTTCGCTGGGGCAGCCGGTCGAGGTCAGCCGGTAGTTCAGCTTGACCTTCACGGTTATAAAACAGTGACAGCTTGACCGCCCCATCCTCGGCCAGCGCGCGAGCCACCTCGGCGGCATAGCGCCCCAACCCGGCGTGTTTCTGAGCCGCGGGAGAGACATCAAGGCAAACGTGCATGGGTTTCAACTCAACAACGATTGATATAAGCTGACCAACTGCTCGGCGGTCCTGGCCCAGCTAAAGCGGGCCGCCTGCCCTAAGCCGGCCGCCGATAACTGACGCCGTAAGGTTTCGTCGGCCAGCAGCTCGGTCAGGGCGCCGGCCATTCCTTCGATATCCACCGGATCGATAAGTTGCCCGGCGGCGCCCACCACCTCCGGTAAGGCTGAGCGGCGCGACGCCACCACCGGGACCCCACAGGCCATGGCTTCCAAAACCGGCAGGCCAAAACCTTCGTAGAGGGATGGGTAGACAAAAACGGTCGCCAGATTGTAAAGCAATGGCAGATCCGCTTCATCGACAAAGCCGAGAAAGCGGACGCGGGACTCCAAGTGCAGCCGCCGGACTTCGGCCAGGATTTCGTCAAAGTACCAGCCCTGCCCCCCGGCGATGACGAGACTCGCGGCCGGCCTGACGTGGGCAAAGGCCTGCAGCAAGCGTTGATAGTTTTTGCGCGGTTGAACGGTGCCGACACTTAAGATCAGCGGTGGCTCGGGCAAACTGTATTTCCGGCGAACCGTCGCCAGCCTCGCCGCATCCAAAATAGGCCTAAATTCTGCCCCGACGCCATGGTACAGCACCGAGATCTTCTCCGGCGGCGTCTGGTACAAATCAATGAGATCGTGCCGGGTCGACTCGGAGACGGCGATGACGTGGTCGGCTCGTTGGACCGAACGCGGCACCCAGGTGTTGAGGTGGCGAGCCATGCCCGGCATGACGCTCTCCGGCTCGCGCACAAACGAGAGATCGTGAACCGTCAGCAAGGTGCGCGTGCTTCTCTTGACCGGCGGCAGAAAAAAATCGGGGGCATGGAACAGATCGAGCGGACCGGTCCAATTTTCGATGCTGAGCGGCAGCCGTAGCCGGAACCAAAGCCGGTGCAAGTTGCGCTCGGTCAGGCGGCTGGGATGCCAGCAAAAATTGGCTCCCAGCCGGGGCGCCCGGAAAGAGGCTCTCGCCTCGGCCACAAACAGCCGGTAGTGAGCGGCCCAGTCAAGCGGAGCGGTGGTTGCCAGCGCGTTGACCAGCTCCCGGGTGTAGCGTCCAATCCCAGCTCTTTGATTCAGCGCCGAGGTATAATCCAGGCCGATCCGAGCGATCATTGGCTAACTATGATCCAGGATCCAAAGATTGTCAACTGGCGTTGGAAGATTGGAGGGCTGTATGATATAATCGAAAATGAAAGTCGCTGGAGGATCCTTTTGGCATGACAACGAAGTTGAAAATCGATCTGGTGCAGGGTGTCTTAGAAGTTGAAGGTAGCGAGACGTTTGTGAAAGCCATTTACAGTGACTTTAAAGCCCATTTTGTGAGCGATGAGACCGCTGAGGAACCGATCCAAGCCAAGCGGCGCCGCCGCAAGCCGGAGAAATTAGTCAAAGAAAAAGCCGAGGCGGCGACCGGCCCGGATGCTGAAGACAAAGTTGAGCCGGTTGAGGAAGTAGACTTCAAAACCGAAGAAGAAGAGCCTCAAAAGGTAGGTGCTGGCAAACGGGCTTACACCCTGGTTGAAGATTTGGATTTTTCTTCAGTCAATGGCCGGCCCTCCCTGGTTGAGTACGTGGACACCAAATTCCCTATCACCAACGAGGAGCGCATCTTGGTGTTCCTTCACTACCTGCAACATTTGATGCAGCTACCCGCGATTACCCCCGATCATGTTTACACCTGCTTCAAAGTGACCAAAATTCGGGTCCCGTTTAGCATCGAGAATACCCTGCAAGCCACCGCCAAACAGCGCCGCTGGATCAAGGTCGCTAAAGATGGCACGTTATCAGTGACCCCAGCCGGCAAACTCTACGTTGAGAATCAACTTCCAAAGAAAATAAAAAGTTGACGCTTCTACTGTGAAATCAAGGGACTGGAGTGTGGATTTCAATCCGTGCTTCAAACTTTTACCTTTATTAGTGTGGAGTGGTCTCGACCAGACTATTGGCCGGAGGAATGATGAATTACAACTTTTTGACTGAACTGGACCAGCGTCCGTTGCTGGGCGATGGCGCGATGGGGACGATGATTTATGCCAAAGGCGTGCCCTTTGAGCGCTGCTTTGATGCCCTCAATCTCGATCAACCCGCCCTGATCGGCGAGATTCATCACGAGTATATTCAGGCCGGGGCCAACCTGATCCAGACCAACACCTTTGGGGCCAATCGTTACAAGCTGGCCGAGTTTGGCCTGGCCGAGACTACTGTCGAAATCAACCGGGCCGGCGTGCAGTTGGCCCGCCGGGTGGCCGACGCTGCTTTCCGGCTCGTCTTTGTGGCCGGGACGGTGGGGCCGTTAGGCGTGCCCCTGGCCCCCATTGGCCGCATGCGCCGCGAGCGAGCCTACCACATTTTTCACGAGCAGACCCAGGCTCTGGTCGAAGCCGGAGCCGATCTGCTGATCTTCGATACCTTCTCCGACCTGCTCGAGCTGCGCGAGGCGGTCGCCGCTGCTCGCCAGGTGTCGGCCACGATCCCGATTATTGCTCAGGTCACTTTTACCGATGATGGCCGGACGCCGTTGGGCCACATGCCCAAAACCGTGGCCGAACAGATCGGCGATTTGCCGGTCGATGTGTTTGGGGTGAACTGTTCGGTGGGGCCGGCCGGGGTCCTGCGTTCCCTAAAGCTGCTGGCCCGCTATCTGCCGGACGGCACGCGCCTCTCGGCCCAACCCAATGCCGGCTGGCCGGAGCGTGTCGGAGGGCGAATTATGTATCCGGCCACGCCGGAGTACTTTGGCGATTATGCGCTCGCCTTCCGCGAGGCCGGCGTCCGGCTCATCGGCGGTTGCTGCGGCACCACGCCGGCCCACATCGCCGAGATGCGGGCTGCCCTGGACGATCCGCTCCGGCCGGCGCCCCCCATCAGCCGGCTGCCCGGCGATGAGCTGGATAAGATCAGCCCGGCCAGCCCCTTAGCCTCTACCCGCCTGGCCCAGCGGCTGCAAACTGGTCAGTTCATTATCACCGCCGAAGTTAGCCCGCCCAAAGGTTTTTCCACCGAGCGGGTTATGGCCGGGGTGGCCACCCTAAAAGAGGCCGGGGCCAACACCATCAACATCGCCGATAGCCCGCGCGCCCGGATGCGGATGAGCCCTTGGGCCTTGTGTTATCTGGTCCAGAACCAGCTCGATCTGGAAACCGTGTTGCACTTTCCCATTCGTGGGCGTAACATCCTGCGGGTCCAGGGGGATCTGTTGGCGGCCCACGCTTTGAATGTGCGCAACGTCTTTGCGGTCATGGGCGATCCAATGTCGATTGGCGAATACCCCGAAGCGATCAATGATTTCGATGTGCCGCCAACGGGGCTGATCAAATTGCTCAAACACAGTTTTAACCAGGGCAAAGACCACAGCGGTGAGCCACTCTCGCAGCCGACCAACTTTACGGTCGGTTGTGCCCTCAATCTTACGCCCAGTGATCCGAAGCGTGAAGTTGAGCTCCTGCGCAAGAAGATCGACAGTGGGGCCGATTTTGCCCTGACCCAACCGGTCTACGAGGTTGACAAAGCCCGAGCCTTTATCGCCTATTACGAAGCGGAGTATGGGCCCTGGACGCTGCCGATTATCGCCGGCGTCCTGCCGCTGTACAACCATCGTCATGCCGAGTTTCTGCATAACGAGGTCCCCGGCATTGTTATTCCGGCCGAAGCTCGCCAGCGCATGCAGGCAGCCGGCGAGCAGGGGGCGGATGTTGGGGTAGAAATGGCGCGCGAGTTGGTGCTGCAACTGCGCGATTTTGTTCAAGGGATCTATCTTATCCCGGCTTTTGGTCGTTACAATCTGGCGGCCGACGTCATCGAGGTGCTGGTGGAAAAGCCGGCACCGGCTTAAGGAAAGCACGATGCCTAGCCTAGCCGATATTGTTTCCTATATTAAATACGGTCGTGAAGCGCTTCTCAAGAGCATTGCCGGCCTCTCGGACCGAGAGCTAACCCGGCTTGAGATCTATCCCGGCTGGACTCTGAAAGCGGTGTTGGCCCACGTCGCCGGTTGGGACCAGCGCGTGATCAGTAATTTAGAGTTGATCAGTCAGGGTCGAGCCTACGACATCGCCAGTGTCGAGGCCGATGCCTACAACCGGGCCTCGGTGGCGGCCCGACAGGACCGGTCGGTTCGGGAGATTCTGGCCGAAATGGCCGGCAACCATCACCGGATCATCGAGTTAGTTAGCCGGCTCGACTACCCGGATATTGACCGCCGCCACGAGCGCAATGGCCGGTTCATCACCATCCGCAGCTATGTCATCGACATCATGGTTGAGCACGAGCGCCAGCATACCGCCGAGATTGAACTGTGGCGCAAAGAGCTGGACCGGCAGCTTGATCCCGAAGCAATCATCGCTGATCTGACCGAGCGCCGCGCTAAGTTTATGCAACGTCTGGCTCAAATTAGTCCGCCCGAGGCAAGGGCAGCCCGGACGGTCGGCGAGTGGTCCATCAACGAACTGGTCGGTCATATGGCCGATTGGGAAACGTTGATGTTGCAGGCGGCCCGCCATATCCACGATCCGTCCCTGCCGGCCGTTGATTTGCTTCCCGGCCCCGAGGAGGAAGCCTGGAACGCCTTGTTGCTTGAACGGCGGGGCCAGAAGACCTGGCCTGAAAATTATCGGGAGTTGATTAATATCCAGGCTGAGGTTGATGATTTTCTGATGCACCTTACGCCCGGTGACTACGCTCTGCGCGGGCCGTTTCCCTGGCCCGGCGAGCATGGTACCCTGGCCGAACTAATTACTCAGTTTACCGAGCACTACGACGATCATCTCCCTGATTTGCCGGCTTGACCGAGCCGGTCAGTTCAATCTTCTCCTTACTTCTTTAAAACGCCCCCATCCAATTTTTGTTTATTAGATACATGTGCTATCTTTCGCTATCCAAAGATATAAGGTTTAACCCCTATGGATAGCGCAACTCGGACTAAGATAAATCAGCACCTTGTTGCCGTGCAATCACTTATCTACCGGACCATCAATGGTGGTTTCCTGGAAGTAATGCCCCATTGGGCGCGAGGCTATAGCGGGTTGAAGCTACCTATCTTCAATACGTTTCTCCCGCTACACCCCGACGCCTTGAGCGAGGACATGCTGGCCGATACCGCTGCTTTCTATTCCTCCCGTAATGTCCTCTATAGCATAGAGCTCATCCACGATCTTTTACCCCATGGACCCGATTTTCTGGACCAGCGCCAGTACCAGTCCTTGCCCCCCCAAATTGCCATGGCTTTAGAAGGACTGCCCAAGACGGATGGCCTTAATAACCAGGTGCATATTGAGCGGGTTGAAACTGTCCCCTCTCTAACGGCTTTTTGTGCCCTGCTGCACTCTGTCTTTGATTTTCCGCTGCGAGAAATGGTCAAGCTATACCCGGTTTCTCACCTTAAAAATGAGCAGATCGGGCTTTATTTGGCCTTTGCTGATGAAAAACCGGTTGGGGCGGGAACTCTGCTCTGCGCCGATGGCGTGGCAACCTTGACCCATATGGTTACCATCGACGATTATCGTAATCGTGGAGTGGCTACAACTTTAACTTACCATATGCTGGCCGATGCCCGTGAGGAAAATTGTCATCTGGCGACAATGTATGCCACGGCTCAGGCTTATAAGTTGTTTAGTGGTATGGGCTTTGAAATGTACAGCCAACGGCAACTGTTTCTACCGCCTGACATCAGTTACGCCGATTAAGGCTTGACTCAAACGCTAAGCCAACCCTCTTTAGCTAGTAAGGTAATCACAGCCGGTTCAAAGCCCACACCAACCGCTGACCCACCGTTAGCAGGACCAGGCCACCCATTAGCCCAAAAAGGGTCACCAGATGCTGCGGCAGCAGGATAAAAAGGCTGTAGAAGATGACCGTCTCCGCCCCACCGATCAGGCCTCTGGGCATCGTGACACTGGTTAACTCCCCCTGGTTCGCTGCCCCGCGAGCGCGCTTCTCCAAAATCGCCGAGAGATACATCCATGAGGCCGAATTAATGTAGAAGCTGACCAGTAAGAAAGTCAGGCTAAGGTACCCCGCCGTCGAGGGCCGGCCAACGACCAGCGCCACCGGGATCAGGGCGTAGATCACAAAATCGACCAAAATATCAAGATAGCCGCCTAGATCACTTTGTTTCCGGAACATACGAGCCACCGTGCCGTCCAGCCCATCCAGGACGCGATTGAGCCCCCAGCCGATCAAGCCCCAGGCATACTGCTGCTGGGTTAGAAAGTACGCCCCAGCCAGACCGACTACCAAAGAGGCGAGCGTGATGATGGTCGGGTGAACAGAGCCAAACAGGCGCGTCAATGGATTAAGGAAGGCGTCTTTAGCGCCTCTCAAGTAATGGTCTAACATAGTTACGGGAGTTTGTCTAACAGCATGCGCTTCATTCCGACCTCTGCCAGGCCTGGCAGCCACCGTCCGATCATGGCAAACAGCTTATTGCCCGGACCAGGCACCAGAACCCGCTGGCGCTGCTGCATCGCCTGGAACATTTGCTCGGCTAGCGTCTCTGGCGGCATCCGGCGCTCTGCCCGGCTGTTGTCCGGGCTGTAGCGTTGCGCGTGAGCCGTGCGAGTGGGGCCCGGGTAAACCGTCAGTACATGAATCTCTCGCCGAGCCAGCGAGATTGACAGGCTGCGGGCATAAGAAGCCAGGCCATCTTTGGTCGCCGCGTAGACGGCGGCGCCCGGGTAGCTGACAAAATGGGACAGCGAGGCGATGAAGATTAGTCCTCCACCTTGGCAAAGTTGCTGCCGTTCCAGCAGCCGGGCGGTTATAAATAGGGGCGCCAGCAAATTCACTTCAACCACTTTGCGCTGCGCCGCCAGCGGCAGTTGGCCAAACCGACCGACCGCACTAATGCCCGCGTTGTGGACTAAGAGATCGATCACGGGGCGGCGATCCAGACCATCAAGCAGGTGCTCAAGCTGGCGCCGGTCGGCCAGATCCGTGAGCAGAAAGTTGATTTGAAAGCCGGCTCGAGCAAACTCGACTTGAGTCTGGCGGGCGCGCTCGGCATCTTTATCTACCCCGCTCACCGCGTAGCCGGCCTGGGCCAGCCGGCGGGCAATCGCTCGACCAATCCCGTCCGCGGCTCCGGTTACCACGGCGTGTTTCATCGAAGAGCCCTCAACGGTAACGCCGCCTCAGCGCGGCAGCCACTAAGCCGTTCAGGTACAAGCCGCTCAGTCGCAGCAGCCGGTTACTCAGCCCGATAGTCGCCTGCCGAGAGCCGGCGGCAATGGCCTGCTCAATCCGGCTGGCTGTCACTTCGGCCGAGGGGAATCGAGCTGCGTCGATGGCCTCTGGTGACAAGCCACTCTTGCGATGTAGTCCGGTCCGGGTGGCGCCAGGATGAATGACCTGGATGGTGACCTGGCCTTGCAGTTCTATGCGGAGGCTGCGGGCCAAACCGTCCAGGGCCGCCTTGGTCGCGCCGTAGACGGCGTACTCGGGGCAAGGCAGGGTAGAGACCACCGAGCTAATGAAGACGACTTTACCGCCTCGCAGCCGCGGCAGCAGCCGGTGGGTTAAGGCGATGGGAGCCCACAGGTTGACCTCGACCAGGGCGGCGATGTTGTCACCGCTCTGCTGTTCGGTTGGGCCGTGGTAACCCTGCCCGGCATTGTGAATGAGCAGATCGAGGCGAGGGCTGCCCCGACGCTCGAGCCACTGCTCGATCTGCTCGGCCGCATCAATCTGAGCCAGATCAACCTGGCCATAATCCTCTGGCCAAAACTCACCCAGAAGCGGCGTATCGGTAAAGGCGCGCCGGCCGATCAGAAGCAAGCGCTGCTGCTGGGCCCGATAGAGACGCGCCAGGGCCAGGCCCAGACCATCGGTGGCGCCGGTAATCAAAATGGTTTGCATCGATCGCCAATCCTCGCCGGCTGGATTTGTTCGTTGATATTTAAGCAGACGGTCCGGTTCAGTTCTGTAAGAATAGTTACTTTCCCGTTCTATCATCAAGTCCCTTGAAGCCAACATCATAGCACGGGCCGTGGGAAGTGTCATTTTGGGTGGGTCCGAAAAGGTTATGGCTCTACTTGCCAGGGCTAGCAGGGTTGAGTAGAATTTCTGGGTATGGATGCAGCCTGTTTGGATTTGCATTCAAAATCAAATGTGTTAAAGTATACCGCTGTCAGGTAGAAGAAACGCTTCTTCTTCTTTCTGCTCTTGGCAAGCAAGCCGCTACCGCTGGCTAATCAGGACCAAGGGCTAAAATCCGTGGAAAGGAGGTACTGACACATGCGCGATTATGAATTGGCGTTCATAATTTCGCCTACGCTTGATGATGAAGGCGCCACTAATATCGTGGATAGAGTTTCCGGCATGGTAAAGTCTATCAACGGTGAAGTGGCGTCTGTTGATGTTTGGGGCCGGCGGACACTGGCTTACCCCATCAACAAGCATCGTGAAGGCATTTATGTCCTTCTGAGTGCTAAAATGTCACCAGAGGGCCTAGGGCAACTTGAACGCGATCTTAAATTGACCGAAGAAGTAATCCGCTATATGTTGCTAAAGTTGGACAATTAAATAGTTTAAGGTAATGAGATAATGGGAAGAGGATTGAATAAAGTTATGATCATCGGCAATATGGGCCGAGATCCGGAGATGCGTTATACACCTTCCGGTAAACCTGTCACCTCGTTCAGCTTGGCCTCCAGTCGCTCTTGGGTGACTCCCGACGGGGAACGCCGTGAAGAAACCGAGTGGTTTAACGTTGTGGCTTGGGGTGGTTTGGCTGAAATCTGCAACCAAAAGCTATTTAAAAGTCAACAGGTTTACATTGAGGGCCGGCTGCAAACGCGTAGCTGGGAAGATGAAAGCGGTCAGCGTCATTTCCGCACCGAAATCGTCGCCAGTGATATGATCATTTTGGGGCCTCGGGATCGAAATAAACTTAAGACTCATGATAACGGCGATAGTTATGAAGAGGTGATGACCGATTTTGACGATTATTTTGATGATGTGTCCGAGACCAAAATCTGACCTCATCATTTTCGTCACCGTTTAATGCTAGGGTTGGAACAGGTTAACGGATAGGTTAACCCCACAGTTGGCAAAAAGTTAAGCTTGTGCGGCGAGCGACCCTTCGTGGGTCGTTTGCTGTTTGTTTCGATGACAATTTATTAAGCAACCCGGGCCGTTAACAACGGCCCGGCTTCCGCATCCCATAACTGAGGAGAAGATTATGGCAAAAAAGGGTCAGCCCCAACGAGCCCCTACCCGCCGCCAGTTGGCCCGCTCCAAGAAAGAGCAAGAGCAGCTCCGGCTGATCTATTTTGGCTTGGCCGGGGTCGGCGTCCTGGTGTTGCTCGTGCTGGCTTTTGGTCTATACCAAACTTACGTGCTCGAGCCCAGTTCGCCGGTCGTCACTGTCAACGATGCTGACGTTACCACCCGCGCGTATCGAGACCGGGTCCGTTACGAGCGCTTCTTGCTTGATGATCAATTTAGCCAGATTCAGGCCCAATTGGCTTCATTGCCGGCCGGCGGTGAAAACGATCAGTTCTCGCAGATGCTGCGCAACCAATACCAGCAGTTTGCCAGCCAACTGCTGCAGCAGCGCAGTCTCATCGACCGGCAGACGGTCGATACCCTCATCGAAGACGAGTTGGTCGAAGCCCAGGCCACTGAGCGTGGTATCACGGTCAGCCCCGAAGAGGTGACGGAGTTCATCAATCGCATCGTCGCCAGCCGGGAAGGCGGGCTGACCGAGGCCGCGGTAGAAGAGACCAGCACTGCCGCCGCCGAGTTCACCGCCACCGCCGCTGTCTGGACACCGACCCCTACCTTCACGCCCTCGCCAACGTTGACGCCCACGGTGACCTTGACCCAAACTGAGGCCCTCACGCAGAGCGAGTCCATCACCCCGACCGCCACTCCGGCTGATACGCCGACGCCGGCGCCCACTCCCACTCCAAACATTATTTCCGGTGAAACTCTGACGACCGGTTACCAGAACTGGATTACGACCCTGGCCAATAATGCCGGTCTCGATGAGGCGACCTACCGGGAGTACATCCGCCTGGCCTTGTTACAAGACAAACTGCGCGAGACCCTCGGTGAAGATGTGCCTCGGGAGGAAGAGCAGGCTCACGCGCGCCACATTCTGGTGGAGACCGAAGAGGAAGCCCAGGCCGTGGTCGAGCGGTTGAACGAGGGCGAAGAATTCGCGGACCTGGCCGCAGAGGTCTCCACCGACTCCGGCAGCGCTGCCCAAGGCGGGGATTTGGGCTGGGTGCCGCAGGGTAGTTTTGTTGCTCCGGTCGATGAGGCGGTCTTTTCCCTGCCGATCGGCGAGGTGAGTGAGCCAATTGAGTCCACCTTCGGCTGGCACGTGATTGAGGTGCTGGAGCGTGAGGAGCGCGAACTATCGCCCGGCGATTACGCGCAACGCCAGCGCCAAGCTTATACCACCTGGCTCAACGAAGCCCGGGCGGCGGCCACTATTGAGGATTTCTGGACAGCCGACAAAGCTCCGGCCGATAGCGGGCCACCCACGCCCAGTTTATAGCCTCCACTAAAAAGCCTGGCGAACTCCGCCAGGCTTTTTGATCGTTCATATCCGGCGGTGGCTTGCCCGCAGTCGCCGCCTCGGCTACAATCTCCGCGATGAATCAGCAGACGGTGACCCTCAAAGGCGTTGTTGAACGCATTACCTACACCAATCCGGATAACGGCTATACAGTGGCCCGCTTCCAAACCGGCGACCGCTTTGACCTGGTCACCCTGGTCGGCGCCCTGGCCGAGGTTCATCCCGGCGCCCGGCTCAAGGTGGAAGGCCACTGGAAAACCCACCCGAAATATGGCGAGCAGTTTGAAATCGTTCGCTACACGGAAGAGCTCCCGGCCACGGTGGAAGGCATCAAGCGCTACCTCGGCAGCGGCCTGATCAAGGGCATCGGTCCCAAAATGGCTCATCGCATCGCTGAGCGTTTTGGCCCTTACACCCTCGAGGTGATCGAAAAGAACATCCAGCGCCTCAACGAGGTCGAAGGGATCGGGACCAAGCGGGTCGAGATGATCGCTAAAGCCTGGGAGGCTCAAAAGCAGATCAAAGAGATCATGATCTTTCTGCAAGGCCACCAGGTCAGCACCACCCTCGCTATCAAAATCTACAAGACCTACGGCGATAACGCTATCCAGATCGTGCAAGAAGCTCCCTACCGGTTGGCCCGTGATATCTTTGGCATCGGCTTTCTGACTGCCGATAAGATCGCGCGCAGCTTAGGTCTAGCCCTCGATGCCCCCCAGCGGGTGGCCGCCGGCATCGAGTATACCCTCAACCAACTGGCCGATCAGGGTCACGTTTACGCCCCCCGTGACCACCTGGTTGAAGCCACCGAAAAAATCCTGGGCGTCCAGGCCGAGCAGGTAGCGGCCCAGCTCGAGGTGCTGCGGCAGGAAGACCGGATTAAGATCGAGCTGCTCGATACCGTCCCGGCTGTTTACCTGAACCCCTTCTACTTTGCCGAGGTGGGTGTGGCCCAAAGAGCCAGGCAACTGCTGGCCGCCCGGGAAAGCCGGCTGGCTGTCTTCCAGGGGATCGATTGGAATCAAGCCTTTGAGTGGCTGGGGCGGCGACCCGGCGGCTTGACTCTAGCCGAACGGCAGCGCCAGGCTGTCCAAATGGCTTTATCTAACAAGGTCAGCATCTTGACCGGTGGGCCGGGTACCGGCAAGACCAGCACGGTGAGAGCTGTTTTGGAGCTGCTTAACAGCAAAGGCAAGCAGGCTTTGCTCGCGGCACCGACGGGCCGCGCGGCCAAGCGTCTGGCTGAGAGTACGGGCCGGGAGGCTAAAACCATCCACCGGCTACTGGAAGTCAGCCCCAGCGAGGGCTTCAAGTTTCAGCGCAACCAGGATAATCCCCTCGAGGTCGACCTACTCATTCTCGATGAGTGCTCAATGATCGATCTGGTGCTGATGAACAACGTCCTGAAGGCGGTCGATCCGGTCACCCACCTGCTCCTGGTCGGTGATGCCGATCAGTTGCCCAGCGTTGGCGCCGGCAACGTCCTGCGTGATTTCATCGCCAGCGGCGCTATCCCGACGACGCGGTTGGACGTCATCTTCCGGCAAGCGGCCGACAGCACCATCATCACCAATGCTCACCGGATCAATCAGGGGCAGTCGCCCCTGTTTCCCAACGATAAGCAGGATTTTTATTTCTTCGGCAAGGAGGAGCCGGAGGAAGCGGCTGAACTGCTGGTCGATATCGTGGCCCGGCGCATTCCCGAAAAATTTGACCTACCCCACGCCGATATCCAGGTTCTCAGCCCGATGCATCGCGGGACGGTGGGTGCGCGAGTGCTCAATGAAAAGCTCCAGACCCGGCTGAACCCGTTGCGCTACGACCAACCTGAGTATCGCAGTGGCAGCCGCGTTTTTCGGATTAAAGATCGGGTGCTGCAACTGCGCAATAACTATGATAAAGAGGTCTTCAACGGCGATGTCGGTACCATCAGCCGGATCGATTTGGAAGAGGGCGAGGTAGTGGTAGAGTTTGAAGGGCGCCCGGTTAGCTACGAGTTCAGCGATCTGGATGAATTGACCCTGGCCTACGCCATGAGCGTTCACAAAAGCCAGGGCAGCGAGTACCCGGTGGTGGTCTTGCCGATGCTGACGCAGCACTATATGCTGCTTCAGCGCAACTTGCTCTATACGGCTATCACCCGGGCCAAACAGATGGTGGTCATCGTGGGCACCCGCAAGGCCATCGCCATGGCGGTCCGGAATGATAAAATTTTGGCCCGCTGGTCGGCTCTGGCCCAAAGGTTACAACTGGACTGAAAAACTCAAACCAGCAAATGAGAGACCGGTGGCCGGTCGCTGGGTTAGAAAGGTTAATGAAGGCTTAATGGCAACTGTGACCCAACACGTCTCATTCGGACGAATAATCCTCAAGTACTGGTGGCGCCATCTGATCATCCTGGTCTTAATTTATCTTTTCATTCAGGCCGGTTTCTGGCAGTTGCGGCGGCTGGACCAGCGGCGCGCGCTTAACGCCGAGATCTTGGCTGGACTCAACCGCAGCCCGGTGGCTCTGACCGGGGCACCGGTCGATCCGGAGGCCCTGGATCACCAACGCGTGATCGTGACGGGCTCTTACGATAACGACAAGAATATGATCCAGCGGACCCAAAGCTATCAAGGGCGGGCCGGGGTCGACCTGATTGTGCCCCTCCAGATCGCAGGCACCGACCAGGCCGTGCTGGTTAATCGCGGCTGGATCCCGTTCGATGACTTTGAACCTGAGGCGCGGGTGAAATACCTGGTTGAGGGTCAAGTTACGGTCGAAGGCATGGCCCATCAAACCCAACTGCCGCCCAGTCGCTTTGCCCCCAGCGATCCCGATCCCCAACCGGGTGAGTGGCACGATGCCTGGTTCCGGATCGATATCGACCGCATCCAGCACCAGCTTGATGCCCCGTTGTTGCCCATTTACATCGAGGCTTTGCCTGGCTCCGTACCCGACGAAAGCCCACCGCTCCGCGAGCCGATCGGCGATACCGGTGAGGGTAACCATTTTAACTATGCCTTGCAGTGGTTCTCGTTTGCTTTAATTTTAACGGTAACTTATGCCGGCTTCACCTGGCAGGAATATAAAAAGAAAGGTATCCATAGTGACTGAACTTAGTTTTGATCAAAAACTCCAAAACTATGCCGACCTGGCGATTCATGTAGGCCTCAATTTACAGCCGGGGCAGCGCCTGATTATAAACCGCGCTCCCGTCGAAAGCGCACCCCTGGTGCGACGGCTGGCGGCCAGCGCCTATCAGGCCGGGGCCCGGCTGGTTGACGTGTTTTGGAGTGACGATGCCTTGTCGCTGGCTCGCTTCAACCACGCCCCCCGCGACTCGTTTGAGGAGTTCCCCACCTGGCGAACCGAGGCCCTGGTCAAACACGCGGCCGCAGGCGACGCCATACTCTCAATTTACGCGGTTGATCCGGATCTGCTAGAGGGCCAAGACTCGGCCTTGATCAGCCAAGTTCAGCAGACGTACGATCGGCACATGGCCGGCGTCCGAGAATACCTGATGCGGGATCATAGCAACTGGACGATTATCACCTATCCGGTAGCCAGCTTGGCAGCCAAAATTTTTCCTGAAGACGCCCCCGACCAGCAGGTTGCCAAGATGTGGGACGCTGTTTTTAAGATTGTGCGGGCCGACCAGCCGGATCCTGTAGCCGCCTGGCAAATCCAGATTCAGCGGTTGGCCGGGTGGCGAGATTATCTTAACGGCAAGCGTTACACCGCCCTTAAATACAGGGCGCCCGGTACGGAACTGACCCTCGGTCTGCCCGAGGGTCATCTCTGGCATGCGGGTCAGAAAACAACTTTGTCTGGCCTACCCTTTATTCCCAACATCCCTACCGAAGAGGTTTTTAGCCTGCCCCACCGGGATCGAGTTGAGGGTGTTGTCACCAGTACCAAACCGCTCAATCTGGCCGGTATGCTGATCGAAAACTTTCAGTTCAGATTTGAGGAGGGCAAAATTGTTGAGGTTCAAGCGGAGAAAGGACAAGAAACCTTGCAGCGGTTGATCGTTACGGACGAAGGCGCGGCCCGCTTGGGTGAGGTGGCCTTGGTGCCGCACAGTTCTCCCGTTTCCCAGAGCGGTCTGCTATTCTACAACACCTTGTATGATGAGAACGCAGCCAGCCACCTGGCGATAGGGAGAGCTTACCGCTTTTGCCTTGAAGCGGGCGAGAAGATGTCAGACGAGGAATTTGTCGCGGCCGGCGGCAACAACAGTCTGACGCACGTCGATTTTATGATCGGCTGCCGCGAGATGGACATTGACGGCTTGACCCCTGACGGCAGCCTCGAACCGTTGATGCGCCAGGGAGGGTGGGCGTTTTAATTTAGCAGGTTTATTCGCTTAATTCTTCCGGTTCAGGGGTGCTCATTACCGTTTCTTTTTTGGCTCGCTTAGTTCCATTGCCGCCGGCGCCATTAGGGCCGAGGTGGGGAGGATGATGGCCGTTGGTTTCGGGCTTGCTTGTCTTTTCTAATGGGGTGAGCGGTTCGATCGGTCCCACTTTTTCCGGGGACTTGCTCTTCTCGACCGGCTGGTTGGTGGAAGCATCGGCGTCCTCTTCTGCCAAAATGATTTCTACGCGGCGTCGTACCCGGATAAAATTGGAGCGTAACTCGGCGTATTTGTAGACCATCCAGCGCAAGCTGCGGTACCACCATTGCCGATGCTGGTAAGGCATAGGCATGCCCCACTCAATCACAGTGGCGCCCCAACTTAAACCTCCGCCAAAACCAACCATCACAATTTTGTCGTGAGTTTTGACCCGGCCTTCTTCAATAGCCTCGCACAGCGCAATTGGAATCGATGCGGCCGAGGTGTTACCGTATTTATGGAGGTTGGTAAAAATCTTATCGTCACTTAAGTTAAGGGCCTTGCTGGCGCTCTGAATGATGCGGATGTTAGCCTGATGCGGGATGAACAAATCGATGTCCTCCACTCTTAAGCCGGCTTTGTCACAGGCCTGCTTGGAGGCTTTGCCCATTACCCGGGTGGCAAAGCGATAGACTTCCCGACCGTTCATTCTCATATAGTGAAGCCGCTGATCGAGCGTGCTCTGGCTGGCCGGCATTTTGCTGCCGCCGGCAGGCACAATGAGATGTTCCGCCCCGGAACCATCGGCCCCTAAAATAGTGGACATTACCCCGCCGGGAGTGTCGTGCGCTTGTAGGACCAGGGCGCCCGCTCCATCGCCAAATAAGGGATAAACGCCTCGGTCCTCTTTATCCAAAATGGTCGAAACCGTCTCCGCCCCGATGACCAAGACTACTCTAGCGGCTCCCGACTGGATTAACGAACTCCCCATCGCGAAAGCGTAGACAAAACCGGCGCAGGCGGCACTTAAATCAAATGCCCCGGCGTGAGACGCGCCGATCGCATCCTGAACCAACGCCGCCGTAGAGGGCATAATATGCTCCGGGCTAAGCGAGGCCACGATGATCATATCCACAGTTGACGGGTTAATGCGAGCCCGGTCTAGGGCTAACCGCGCTGCCGCGATGGCCATACTGGCCGTTGTCTCCCCTTTTTCGGGATCGGCGTGACGCCGTTCCGAGATGCCGGTTCTACTTTTGATCCAATCGTCAGACGTGTTCATAAGAACAGCGATATCCTGATTGGTCACAATTCGATCGGGGACATATTTGCCCCACCCAACGATATGCGCGTAAATGGCCAAGATTGCTTCTCCAGGTACAGCACTCACAAAACCCGGTGATCCCACCGGGTTTTTAGGTGTGCTCCTAATTTTCTAAATACTTCTTGAAGATAATTGTCGCGTTGTGCCCGCCTAGCCCGAACGAATTCGACATTGCCACAGTAACATTAGCGCGGCGTGCTTCGTTCGGCGCATAGTCAAGGTCACAGTCGGGGTCGGGCGTTTCATAATTAATAGTCGGCGGAATGATACCATCGGTGATAGACTTCACGCAAACCATTGCTTCGATCGCCCCGGCTGCTCCAAAGAGGTGCCCGGTCATCGATTTTGAGGAGCTAACGACGGTGTCATAGGCTCGCTCTCCCAGCACCTTTTTGATAGCCAGCGTTTCCACTTTGTCGTTAAGGCGCGTCCCGCTGCCATGTGCATTGACATAATCCACTTCGTTAGGATCGATCCCGGCTTGCTGAATAGCCTTCTGCATCGCCACTACTGCCCCGGCGCCATCTTCCGGTGGGGCGGCCATATGATAGGCATCTACGGAGGTGCCATACCCAACAAATTCCGCTAAAATTTTGGCGTGTCGTTCCCTGGCGTGTTCCAACTCTTCTAACACCAGGACGACCGCGCCTTCGCTCATCACGAACCCATCGCGGTTAAGGTCGAAAGGCCGGCAAGCTTTAGCCGGGTCATCACTGTTGAGGGCTAACGCTTTCATTGTTTGAAATCCAGCTAAAATCAAAGGATTAATCACCGCCTCGGAGCCGCCGGCAATCATGACTTCGGCATCTCCACGGGTGATGATCTCTCGAGCCTCGCCCAACGAGTTAGCGCCGGTGGCGCACGCAGTTAAGACCGCCATATTGGGTCCGGTAAGATGGTAATCAATCGCCACTCGAGCCGGCCCGGTGTCCGGGAGAATCATATTGATTAAAAAAGGACTGACTCGCGCCGGACCTTTGTGTTGGAGCACCTCATACTGCTCCAGAATAGAACCCACCCCGCCAACGCATGAGCCCACCACAAAGCCTACCCGCGAGCGATTGGCGCCGTTAGCCAGGACTTGAGAGTCCTCAATGGCTTGCCGCGAAACTTCCATCACAAAATGGGTATATCGATCGAGACGGCGGGCCTCTTTACGTCCAAACAGTTCGCCGGGATCAAAGTTCTTAACTTCGCCTCCGTACTTAACCTCCATTTCGGAGGCGTCAAACGCTGTGATGGGCGCAATCCCACTTTTACCTGAAACCAGATTGTTCCAGGTCTCCTCTACCGTGTTGCCAACCGGCGTGACCGCTCCCATGCCGGTGACAACCACTCTCCGTGCCATCCTATCTCTCCTTAAAGCTAACGACTAAAAAACCCGGCAAACAACAAAAAGGTACGCCGAGGTCAGATCGGGACCTTTATCTCCAGCGGGTCAGTAAGGGTCTCTCTGTTTTGCTAAGGTGAAATTAAGAACAGTTTTTCAGGGCCGAGGAGATTCATCACTGTCTACCTTGTTTAAGCCTATTCGTCCTGACTATAATCCAGCTCAAAAGTTATAACCCCGTTTTATCTTAAAAGAGGCGTCTAAACCGGCGGTCTAAAGCGTGATTTAGCCAAAGTTAAGCGGGGCAGATTAAATTTTGGACTTTTGGGAGGAGGCTATATTTTGCTTTGACCTGACGCCTAAGCTATACTTTATAATTCAAAAAACAACTGTAAAAATTAAGTTAGAGAAATACCCTATGTTTGAAGCAACATATGATGTTATCGTGGTTGGGGGAGGGCACTCCGGGGTAGAGGCAGCGCTGGCCTCGGCCAAGCTAGGCGCCAAGACTTTGTTACTCTCAATGTCCCTGGATACGATCGGTTGGATGAGCTGCAACCCCAGTGTGGGCGGGTCGGCTAAGGGGCATCTGGTGCGTGAGATTGATGCGCTGGGCGGGGCGATGGGAAAACTCATCGACGAGACGTTCATCCAAATTCGCCTAATCAACGAGAGCAAAGGTCCGGCGGTTCATGCCCTCCGGGCCCAAGCCGATAAGAAAAGGTACGCCTGGTTTGTGCAACGTACGCTGGAAAGTACGCCCAATCTCCACGTCAAGCAGGCTACGGTCGAAGGGTTGTTCATTCAAGGTGACCGGATTCGGGGTGTACAGACCCAGTTAGGCACCAAACTGTATGCCCAGGCGGTCGTGTTGACCACGGGTACCTTTCTAGGTGGTCGTCTTATTACCGGTGAGTCGATCAGCGAAGGCGGACGCGCCGGGGAAAAAGCAGCCATGCATTTGTCGACATCCTTGCGAGCGCTTGGCTTTCGGTTAGGACGGCTTAAGACCGGGACGCCGCCCCGGCTCGACGCCCGGACCATTAACTTTAACCAGATGAGTATTCAGTACGGCAGCGAGTCCCCGCTTTACTTTAGCTTCGAAAACCAACAAAAGCGGTTCGATTATCCGGCCTGGTTGAATGAGAAACCTCACCCGGTCTATCCCATTGAGGCCCAAACCGATTGGCGCCCGCAGATGCCGTGTTACCTGGTCCACACAACGCCGCGCACCCACGAAATTATTCGCAGCAACCTCGATCGGGCGCCCATGTTTACCGGCGTCATCGAAGGGGTAGGTCCGCGCTACTGTCCCAGCATCGAAGATAAAATTGTGCGTTTTGCCCATAAGGACAGCCACCAGATGTTCCTCGAGCCGGAAGGTTGGCAAACAACCGAGGTCTACTTGCAGGGCGGTAATACCAGTCTGCCCGAGGATGTTCAGTGGGCCCTGGTACGCTCTATTCCGGGTCTGGAAGAGGTTGAGATTATGCGACCGGGCTACGCCGTTGAGTACGATTATGTCCCGCCGGACCAGCTTTCCGCCTGGCTGGAGACGAAACAGATCGAGGGGTTATTTCACGCTGGCCAGATCAACGGGACCACCGGTTATGAAGAAGCCGCTGCCCAAGGCCTGCTCGCCGGGCTGAATGCCGCCCTCAAGGTGCAGGGACGAGCGCCGCTGGCTCTAGGCCGGGATCAGGCCTATATTGGCGTCCTCATCGATGACCTGGTGACTCAGGAGCATACTGAGCCTTACCGGCAGATGACTTCGCGGGCAGAATACCGGCTCTTGCTGCGCCAGGATAATGCCGATCTGCGCTTAAGCTGGCTCGGTTATGAAGCCGGGCTGGTGTCACGTGAACGGTACGAGGCGGTGGAGGCCAAGCGGCAGGCCGTTCAAGATGAAATTGAGCGACTGAAGCAGACCCACATCTCGGCCATCAACGGTACGGCCGAGGTCTTGGCCGATTTTGGCTTGCCGCCGGTCAAAAATGGAGCTAACGCCCTGCAGATGCTGCGTCGTCCGGATGTAACTTATGAGCTAATTGAAGCCTTGGCCCCCCCAGATGAGCCGCTGTCGAGCGAGGTCATCGAGCAAGTCGCCATCGAAACCAAGTTCGAGGGCTATATCGAAAAGCAGCAGCAGCAGATCGCCCGGATGCGCCGGTTGGAGAGCAAAGTCATTCCGCCAGAGGTTGATTATAATTCGGTCATTGGACTGCGCAACGAAGCACGACACAAGCTTACTCATTTTCGCCCAGCAACCGTGGGTCAGGCGGGTCGCATCGCCGGGGTCAATCCGGCGGACATCAGCGTGCTGCTCATCTACCTGGAGAAGTGGTCGTCAGATAAGCAACAGGTAATCGAGGGTTAGTTTTAACCTTTTAATCGTTAGCCGGTGATAAACTGAGACAGGAGTCGTTGTCAGACCACTCCTGTTTTTTGTTGCAATCTCAATCACCATTCTTTCGCAAAAATTAACTTGTGGTATAATCCAACTTTCAGCACGTTAGTTAACAATATTATCTACTAAATGTAGGGCTTAGTGAAACGTCTTGGTCTATATCTAGTAGGTAAGGCGGTTTTAGGCTAGAGTTTGGCCCGCGGTTATGACACGGGGTAAACTGAGTTGGTTTTAGTAGGTAGAAGTTAAAGGGGATTACAGTCAATGCCTGAAATTACTATCCCATCTTTTGTCATCACCGGCCTGCAAATGATTTTGGCCTTTGTTGGGGCTTTTACGGTAGCTTTGTGGATTAGCCTGATTGTCTGGACCTTCCGCGATGCCAAGGCTCGTTCGCGTGACATCTTTGCCATTCTGCTGGCTACCCTGATGGTTGTCGTCTTTGGACCGCTCGGGGTGCTGCTCTATTTTTTGTTGCGACCGCACACGACTCTGGCCGAGCTGTATGAGCGTTCGTTGGAGGAAGAAGCTCTCTTGCAAGACTTAGAGGAGCGACCGCACTGTCCGGGTTGCTCGCGTCAGGTGGTCGAGGCCTGGGTAGTCTGCCCCGACTGCCATACCACCTTGAAAAAAGCTTGCCCTAGTTGCGGTCAGAAACTTAATCTCACCTGGGATGTTTGTCCTTTCTGCGCCACGCCGTCTGAAGTGGTTCCCCAGCTTACGGAACCCGTTACCCCTGGCCTACCGCAGCCGGTGGCCGCCAGCCTGTCCCAGTCAGACCGGCCGACCCAACGCATGCGACCATCTTTTTCAAGGCCGGGCTCCCGGCCTGACGTGAGGGTGGAGAAGCCCAACCCTGAGTCGGCGTCTTACATCGAGGCTGAAGTCATCGCCGAGCCGGGGATTGAAGGTAACGGTCATTATCCGCCCTATCACCCGCCTGCCGTAGATGGTGAAGTTGTGCCCGAATACGCCCCTTCTTATGAGCGTTCTCGCCGGGGCGATGAGACGCGTCCTCAATCGCCACAGGGATCACTCTAAAGAAGTAACTGGTAACCAAGGATTACAGCCTAGTTACCAGTTGCTCTGCCCCAACTACGGCGAACGTTTAACTGTCCTAACCTCATGGAAGTTTTGCCCCAAGCCATTGTCTTGTTCTTAACTTTTTTTGTAATGATCATTGGTTTGATCTTTACGGTAATTCCGCCTATTCCAGGCACGGTTATTATTTGGGCCGCAGCGATAGGCTATGGGTGGCTACTGGGCTGGGATAAGCTGGGTTGGGCAACGTTTATCATCATGACGCTGCTTATGGTCGCCGGGGTCGTGGCTGATTTTTTAGGCGGGCAGTTTGGAGCCAAGCTCGGGGGGGCGTCCTGCCTGGCTATAGCCGTTGGTACCCTCTGTGGGTTGGTATTGGGGTTGGTGACCAGCCTGGTCGGGACACCGCTGTTGGGCCTCGTCGGTGGGTTGGGCGGGACCCTGGGCGGCATTTTGTTGGTCGAACGGCTGCGTTACGGCGATTGGAGCTCGGCTATGACCGCCACTAAAGGCTTTTTGGCCGGCAATATCATTGGCATTATGGCCAAGGTGACGGCTGGCGTGCTGATGTTTGCCACGTTTCTGGCCCGAGTTTACATTTGGGGCTAAAGACATTTTGTGCTACACTGCCCGCCGCAACTTCTAGAGCAGAGGTGATTATGCCAACTGTAGCGTTTCAAGGGGTGCGCGGCGCTTATTCCGAGACGGCCGTCTACCAATATTTTGGCTCTAAAACTCCAACGGTACCTTGCGCTTCACTAGAGGCCATCTTTGAGGCGGTTGAACGCGGCCGGGCCGACCTGGGCATTTTGCCCGTGGAAAACGCCTGGTCCGGTTCGATGCCTCGGGCCTATGAGCTGCTGATGGAGCGTGATTTGC
Organism: uncultured Chloroflexota bacterium; assembly: GCA_937864185.1. GTDB lineage: Bacteria > Chloroflexota > Anaerolineae > 4572-78 > J111 > JAGRBY01. The sequence continues at coordinate 58,523 of CALMIS010000328.1, read as the reverse complement.
GGATCCAGGCTGAGATTATCATCCACATTCAGCACACCCTGATGGCTGTGGCTGGAACCAAGCTGGCCGATCTCAAGCGCGTCCGTTCCTCCCTACAGTCCCTCCAGCAGTGCGAAAAGTTCATCCACCGCCACCAGCTTGAGGCCATTCCGGCGTTTGATACGGCCGGCAGCGCTCGCGACCTGGCCGCCCAGCCGGAGCCGGATTTGGGGGTGGTGGCTAGCCGGTTGGCCGCCGAGATTTATGATTTGGATATTTTAGAAGACGCAATTGAGGATACGCCCTTCAACTACACCCGCTTCTTTGTCCTCGGCAGCGAAGATCCGCCTCGGGCCCAACGCAGTAAGACCTCGCTGATTTTTTCAACCCGGCACCTGCCCGGCTCGCTCTACGCCTGTCTGGGTGAGTTCGCCGAGCGTAACATCAACCTGACCAAAATCGAGTCCCGGCCGCGCCGTAACCGGCCCTGGCAGTATCTATTTTACCTGGATTTTGAAGGTCATTGGCAAGACCCCGTCGCCGAAGCAGCCCTGCTCGGGTTGCTGCGCCGGGCCGGCTTTGTCAAAATGCTGGGCTCGTACCCGATGGCCACCACCCCGCAGCCCGGCGAGCGTAATGGGGCGGTCTTTAGTGACCAGTGAGAAGTAGCTAAATGATTATCATTATGGATCCCGAAGCCACGCTTTCTGATATCGACAATGTCATCGCCGAAACTGAACGGCAGGGTTGGCAAACTCATCTCTCGGCCGGCTCCGGCGCCACGGTCATCGGTTTGCAGGGACATGGCCAGCCACTGGATCTGTTCAAAGTCGGCCAGATGCCCGGCGTGCGCGAGGCCATAGCGATCACCCAGAAGTTCAAGGTGGCCAGCCGCGCCTTCCGGCCTGAGAATACGGTCTTCAAGGTGCGAGACATACCCGTGGGCGGCAACCAGTTGGTCGTCATTGCCGGGCCGTGCAGTGTGGAAAGCCGCGAACAACTTCTGGAAACAGCCCACGCCGTCAAAGAAGCCGGAGCCACGATGCTACGGGGAGGCGCTTTCAAGCCGCGCACCTCCCCCTACAGCTTCCAGGGTATGGGCGAGGCCGGCCTCAAATTGCTGGCTGAAGCGCGCGAGGCTACTGGTTTGCCCATCGTCACCGAGGTTATGTCGCCCAACAAGGTGGCACTGGTTGCGGTTTACGCCGATGTGCTGCAAATTGGCGCGCGCAATATGCAGAACTTTGACCTGCTCAACGCCGTCGGGATGGCCCAAAAGCCGGTTTTACTCAAGCGGGGGATGTCGGCCACTATCGAGGATCTGCTGATGGCGGCGGAGTATATTTTGGCGCACGGTAACAATCAGGTTATGCTTTGCGAGCGGGGCGTGCGGACCTTTGATAATAAGTATGCCCGCAACACTTTCGACGTCAACGCCATTCCCACGCTTAAGGAGCTCTCGCACCTACCCGTCATCGCCGATCCCAGCCATGCGGTTGGAGTGCGACGCCACGTTAAAGCCGTCACCCTGGCCGGGGTCGCGGCCGGAGCCGACGGCTTGATCCTCGAAGCCCATCCGGACCCGGACAAAGCCATTTCCGACGGGGAGCAGTCGTTGACCTTGCCGCAATTTGCGGAGCTTATGGAAGGGGTGCGGGCTATGGCTAAGGCAGTGGGCCGGCAGCTTTAAGCCGGCGAGGCGGCACAGCGAAAGCCCACATTGTTGAAAAACTTGAAATCCCCATCCAACCGGGTGAACGGCAACGCCAGATTGGCGTCGTTATGCCAGGATGCCCCCCGCAGCACGCGGAACCCTTCAGCCTCGCGGCTCTCGCGGCCATCGTCCGGGTTGTAAGGGTAGAGCTTGAAGAGGCTGTTGGTCCACTCCCAGACATTGCCGATCATGTCGACCAGACCTTCGGGGGTGTCGCCTTGGGGTGAGAAGTGGCCGACCGGACTGGTTTGGTTTAGACCGGCTTCCTTGCAGTTACATGCCCCCGCCAGAAAAACAGATCCCCACGGGTAGCGACGTCCCTCCCAGCCGCGAGCCGCTCGTTCCCACTCGGCTTCCGTCGGCAGGCGCTTGCCGGTCCAGGCAGCATAGGCCATGGCATCTTCCCAGGAGACCAGCACGACCGGATGGTCGGCCTTACCGGCCGGATAGCCGCGCGTTTTGGAGTCCCAGTTGTAAGGAGCAGTATCGCACCAGGTGACCCGGTAGTCGGGGACAGGATGACCGGTGGCGTCGATAAAGCGTTTGTACTCGGCATTGGTCACTGGCCAGCGATCCAGATAGAAATCGCTCACGATCACTTGATGCTCGGGCTGATGGTTGGAGTCGCCGCTGTTGCTGCCCATCGTGAAGCTACCACCCGGTAAGTAAATCATCTCTTTACCATCATTGGGCCAGATGATGATGTCTGTGGACACAGTCACAGCCTCCTTGTTTTCTATTTCCCAGTTTCAATATCGTAGGCCAGGACGCAGCCGGCCACCCAGACATGATCGCCGGGCTTGAGCGGCACCGCTTGCCCCAAGGCCAAAACCTGACCCTTGAGGCGAGTGCCGTAACGGCTGCCTAAATCTTCAACGTACAGTTGGCCATAACGCCAGTAGAGCTGGATATGGCGCCGCGAGACCAAGCGTGCGGCCTCGCCGTCACGCGTTAAGTCAATGTCAGGCTTGAAGTCAACTTGCGGATCGGCCCGGCCAACGACCAGCGTCCGGTTTGGAGGCAATCGAAAGCGGCGGCCCGTAGGCGTAACGGTCAGGGTGTGCAGCACGTCTTTTGATTTAGCTTTTTCAAAAATATCAGGCGGAATTTTATCGTAAATCAGGTGTACGCCTCCCAGGGTCAGGCGATCTTTAGGGGCTAGCGTCCCAGTCTCGACCGGCTGGCCATTGACGTAAACACCGGTTCGACTGCCCAAATCTTGAACGGTGTGAGTTTGCTGCCGGCCAATGATGCTGGCGTGCCGCCGGGATATTTTTTGGGCGTTCCGATCTTCGAAGGAAAAATCGATGTCGGGCGGAATACCCACGTTTGGATCAAAGCGGCCCAGCGACAGCTCCCCTTCCACCGGCAGGGCGATATGCCGGCCGGTGCCCATCACGGTCAGCCAGTAGCGGTCATCTCGAGTCGCACCTTGGAGCTCTTTGGTCCCGGATATGCGTTTGAGCGGCCGAGGCGGCCGCTTGGCTTCCGGCGGGGTGACCGGCTTTAAATAATCGGGCTGCTGCGATTGGCTAGTGAAGGGAGGCTTTGAATTTGCTGAGGGTGGGCTTAGATTTCGGCGCTGGCCTAGGATTGAGGTATCAACCTGGTTGCGATCGTCCTGGTCTGAACTGATCGGCTCATCTTCTTGACTTTGAGTAGCTTGAACGCGCCGGAGTCGATCGCTGAGGGCGGATTGAGAGCGGGATTGTTCGGCTTCGACCAGCAAACAGCGTTTTTGGAGCAATCCCCAGGTAGCCAAGGTGTCGGTTTTGGCGCTAAAGGCAGCGCGAACCATCGTCTTAACGCTCTCGGGGTTGTTGCTCTCTTCAATACAGCGTTCCCTAATGGGACATTTACGACAACTGTACTTGTACATTATCTTGCTGATTAAACATGTTCGTTGTTTGCCGGGTCAGACAGCCGTGCCTCCGGGCGTCTGAGGGCCGCATGGTGTTCCAGTTGACCCCTTATCCGGGTGGAGAGGGAACTCAGCGAGCCAACTTTAAAGAAGTATAACATTGGCGCTGAGGGCTGTCAATGGACCCCGTCCTTTCAAAAATTGTTTGACTATTGACCGCAAATGTTGTAAGATTGCGGTTATTAATTAAACATCGGCGTAGTGTTAACTCTCTGCGCCGCAAAAGCCAGGGCCGGTGGCGGAATGGCAGACGCAGGGGACTTAAAATCCCCCGAGGCTTGTACCCTCGTGTGGGTTCGACTCCCACCCGGCCCACTTCTGACGCTTTTTCATAGCAGCAGTGCCCACCGTTGGGACACTGCTGTTTTTGTTTTTCAGTAAACACCCTCATCACAACCGTGAACCTGCCACAAAGGGTTGGGGATTGGCTAAGATTTACATAAATTTCTCCAACAGAACTTCCCAAGATTAATTTGTTGTGTTATAATCGTATTATGTAAATTTGGGCGGTAGCGGTAAAATCGCCATTTGAAACCGTTCTCATAATTACTTGTAGCACGGGGGAAACCGATGAGAAAACATTCAATTTGGCTTTTAAGCATTTTGGCTGTCCTGTTGCTTTTAGCAACCGGGGCGACGGCCTTGGCTCAAGAGGGCGAGCGAGTGGTCATTACCACGCCAACCGAGGGGCAAACGCTGTCTGGTATCGTTCAGATAAACGGTGTGATTGAATTTCCTGATTTTCAGAAGTATGAGATCTTTCTGCGCACCAATGGGAATAATCTCAGCCAACTGGCGACGGTCTATACGCCGGTGGTCAACGGAGTGTTAGCCAACCTGGATACCCGTGCCTACGCCGACGGCACCTATCAAATCGTTGTGCGCACGGTGCGCACCGACAGCCAGTACACCGATTTCCCTGGACCAACCTTTACCATCGCCAATGGTCAAGGCGCACCGGCTCCTGGTGGCCCCGAAGTGCAGCCAAGCCCACTTTATCCACCTCTCAATGGAGCCCTGCTGCGCATTCAAAACTGCAGCGGCAAGGATTTGGAGTTTGATTACACCAGTCCCCAAGGCTTCTGTAGCGCCGAAGATTACTGGATTATGGCCAAAATGCAGGATGAAACCCTGTGTACAACCGTCGATGCGGTGGTCATTGGCGGCTGCGAATATCGAGGGACCGCTTGGGGCTCGGGTGAGCCGCGAGCCCGAACCTATAGTTTCTTTGCCGAGTCCGGCAGTATCTATGAGATTGTCTATGCCGGTGGCACTGACCTTTTTATCAACCCGGTTCCCGGCGACGAACTCCCGGACACTGCCGGCCTGACTGCTACGGCCGGGCAGCCGGCTCCGTCCACTACCGGCTCTATGCTGCCGGTCTCCGGTGAAGGGGCGGCCTCTTACAGCACTACCTACGTCATTGCCGGTACCAGTTTGCTGCTCTTGCTGATTGCCGGCGGTGTTGTCGCCATCCGGCGCGGCAAGCAGGTCTCTTCCTAATTTTCCTCAGCCATCCAGAAACGCAAAAAACCCCACGTCGGAAGACGTGGGGTTTTTAGTTTTGGCTGGGTGATTCCGGCTAGAGGGTATCCGAAAAGAGAATGCCCCCCAGGCCGATGATCACGCCCAAGTGCAACAACCACTGACCGGCCACCAAAAACGAGAGAGAGGGAACAAATTGGGCAATGAAGCTGATAATAACCAGCAACAGGCCCAGAATAACAGGCAAGCCTTTGATGTGGGCCAAGCGATCAAGCATACGTGCTGCCTCCTTCGGGAACAGGTTCTAATTGATAGGCTGCCACCAATTCGATTAGGTGTCGGGGAACATGAACTTCCAGACGCGTGCCACCGGGCTCGTGGGTTTCTCGCTCGATAATGGCGTGTTTGTACAGCAATGAAACCAGATCACCCCGCTGATAGGGGATCATCAACCTCATTCGCCGGCGGCCAAGCTGGATGACACCTTCGATCCGGTTCAGGAGGGCCTCAAGACCATAGCCGGTCTTGGCGCTGACGGCCAGACTGTTAGGATACTGGGCCAGCGCTTCCGTAGCTAATTCCGGGTTTTCCAGCCGGTCGATTTTATTAAGCGCCACCAACTGGGGTACATCTTGGGCTCCCAGTAGGGCCAGGGTCTCGTTGACCACGGCCGCCTGCTCTGCTGCGTTGGGGTGGGTAATATCGACCACGTGCAGAATCAAGTCTGCTTCCACAATCTCTTCCAAGGTAGCTCGGAAAGCGGCGACCAGGTTGGTGGGTAACTTTTGGATAAAACCGACGGTGTCGCTAAAGAGTACCTTGTTTTTGCTGGGCAGCGTCACTTGTCGCGTCGTTGGATCGAGGGTGGCAAAGAGCTGGTCGGCGGCCAGGACATCGGCTTGAGCCAGTTGGTTAAGCAGGGTGCTTTTGCCGGCATTGGTGTACCCCACAATCGCCACGACCGAGATACCGGAGCGCTGGCGCTGTTGCCGGTGTCGAGCTCGATGGGCTCGGACCTTTTCTAACTCCCGCCGCAAGTGGGCAATGCGGTGGTTAATCTCGCGGCGGTCAACCTCGAGCTGAGTTTCCCCCGGCCCCCGCAGACCCACGCCGCCGGTGGCGCCTCCGGCCCGTCCCCCGGCTTGCCGCGCCAGGTGGGTCCACATCCGGGTCAAGCGCGGAAGCCGATACTCATATTGAGCCAGTTCAACCTGCAATTGGCCTTCTCGAGTGCGGGCGTGCCGGGCAAAGATATCCAAAATCAAGGCGGTGCGATCGACAATTTTGACGTTTAGCCGTTTTTCCAACTCCCGCTGCTGGCGAGGGCTAAGTTCATCATCAAAAAGAAAAACATCAATCCCTAGTTCATCGCGATAGCTCACCAACTCGTCAACTTTGCCGCTGCCGATGAGCGTACTCGGGTTAATATTTTCCAGACGTTGGTAAGTGCCGCCCTCGACCTCCAATCCGGCGGTTACGGCCAGGGTCGCCAGCTCTTCCAGCGAGTCCTCTATCTCGAAACTGGTTTCGGCTTGAGGCGGATATTTAAGCTCGGCTCCCACCACGAAAGCGTGCTCAATCGGCACTTCTGTCGGTGTTGGTTTTCGATTCTTGGAAATAGTTGGCTACTCCTTCTACAAACTTAAGGTTTTGCTTTCATGATACACCGGTTCATGACCAGAAGCAAGACCCTTTTTGGTACAAATTACTTAAGGGTAACATCGCCGGCCAAAACTGTCTCTATTTGGCCATCGGCCCGCTCCACCTGGAGCGCGCCAGTAGCACTGACGCCGATCATTTTTCCCTGCCAGCGTTGATTGTCGGCGACGTTGGTGATGGTGACCATTTGCCCCAGCCCGATCAGCCGGGCCTGCCATTCTTGGTGCGGGGACTGGCCCTGTTTGATAGCCTCGTAGCGACGCTCGACCTTTTGCAAAAAGCCCTGCAAGATAGGCAGACGCAAATGGGTGGTCTCGCGGCCCAGGATCATGGATAAGCTGGTAGCGATTTCCCCCAGCGGCGGGCTGCCGGTACCCGGCCGGCCCGGTCGATCCGGCAGCCGGGCGGTATGGCTGCTAAAGTCGATGTTTACATTCAGACCTACCCCCACCACCACCCAACTAACCTGGTTGCCTTCAAACTCGGCCTCGGTTAAGATGCCGGCCAGTTTTTTGCCGTCATGCCAGATGAGGTCGTTGGGCCATTTCAAGTCGGGGCTGAGCCCGGTTTCAGCCTCGATGGCCTCGACCATGGCCAGGGCACAGATCATGGTCAGTTGCTGGACCCGGTCGGGGGGTAAGAAGCTCGGCCGGAACAAAAGGGAAATTAACAGACTCGAGCCGGCCGGCGCGATCCAATCGCGCTCCAACCGACCGCGCCCCACTAACTGCTCATCGGCAATGTAGAGCAGTCCTTCGGGCGCGCCGGTGCGGGCCAAACGTTTTAACTCGGTGTTGGTAGAGCCGGTCTGCTCCACCGACAGGACATTTTGGCCAATGGTATATGTGGCCAGCTTATGGCGAATTAAGTCGCCGGACAGTTTGGTCATAATCAGGCTCCTCTCTGAAGTGCGATTTAATTTTAGCTGGCAGCAGCAAGTCATACAAGTTGCCAACCCAATTAGGAAATTTCTGATTCTTGTAAAGAAAATAAGGGTGTTGGGCTTATAATTCTAAGGAAGCTCTCGTGGAGATTGGGCAGGTTTGGTTTGCCACAGTTATCCGACTCGGGCATAATGATGGCGCTAACCCCTCACTCGACTGGCTGGTTGCCTGACCACGACGCAGCATCTCGGTCCAAATCAATTGTGAGGAGAAATTACAATGAGCGATGTTTCGCAATCCGGCGGTAATCCGCGCCCCTGGCGTCTGATTGTCGGGCGCGATGATACCGATCAACTGGTCCCGATCGAAAAGGATACCTTTACGATTGGCCGCGAAGAGACCAGCGATCTAGTTCTGGATGATGCCCAGGTCTCCAAGCGGCACGCCCGTTTGATCCGGCAAGGGGCGCATCTTTTAGTCGAAGATCTGGGCACAGCCAACGGAACAATGGTCAATGGGGCCTCGTTGACCGGGCCTTATATTCTTCATTCGGGCGATACCATTCGTCTAGGTAGCCAAACCTTAACGGTCGAGGCCGTTGAGCCGGAGCCAGCCGTTGCCCCGCCGTCCGCCGCGGTTTCTGGGCCGCCAACTCGCCGCGCGTCTTGGTTGCTCGGGGCGCTCGCCGCGCTGATCATTATCACGTTGGGCCTGGGCGCCTTGGGTCTGGCCTTGCTCTTCTCGAGTGGCCGCTTCTCGGTGGCCAATCTGCCGGGTGGCGAGGCCTTGATAGGCGGCAGCGGCCCAACGGTTCAAGTAGTGCAGGCCCCTGCCCGGAACAGTATTTTGCCACCCGATCAGGCAATCATCATCCAAACCGTGGCCTCTGACGCCTCGGGGGTCACCCGAGTCGAGTTGTGGGCCAACGACGCCAAAGTCGACGAGTTCAATACGTTCGGCCAGAGTTTGCCCTCGGCCACCGTCTCGTTTCAATGGACGCCCATTCGAATTGGGGAATATCGGCTGGAAGTTCGCGCCTACGACGCGTCCGGGGCGGTTAGTGTCGCTCCGGCGACATTTTTGCTCATCACGGATGAACCGCCCACCCCGACCCCGACTCCGCCTAGCCCCACCCCGGAGCCGACCCAACCCCCTACCTCCCAGCCAACTGAAACCCCGGTGCCCTTGGTACCAACGGTGACGCCTTCACCAACGCTGGCCCCGACCGGAGTGACGCCCGCTGCCACCACGGCCGCCCTCGTGCTGAAGGTACCGCAACTGACCGTGCGAGCCGGCCCCGGCAGTACCTACACCTCACTGGGACGGCTGGATCAGACAGATCAGCCCGTGATTATTGGCCAAACCGATACGGCTCAAGGTAGTTGGTGGCAGATCGAGGCCCCGTCGCTGCCGGAGGGTGTGGGCTGGGTGCCGGCCGATCCTGATATGGTGGTCGCCCTCAACGCTTTCAACGTGCCGCAAGTTACCCCGCCGGCCCGGTCGACCCCGGTGCCGACCGCCACGCCCATACCTAGCCCCACCTTAACGCCCACCAGCGGCCCGCTCCCCTCGCCAACCGCGATTCCGCTCAGCCCAACTCCCACCAAGGTACCGGTCGAGCCGGAGGTCATCCGACCGCCGGCGGGCCAAACGCTGCTGATCGTCGAGAACCGCAGCTTTGCCAACCAACCGGCGCTTCTGACTCTGTCCGGTGGCAAGTCGGTTGGCGGTGGCCGCCAGCTTGATGTCCCGGCCGGTGGCCGGCTTGAGCTGGTTTTGGAATCGGATTTCTACCGAGCCCTCTGGACCGTCCCTGGGACTGATTTTTCTCGGGGAGCCGATTTTACCGCCCCCCCGAGCAAGATTCTGGTCATGTGGGCAGTCCCGGAAGATGGCCAGACCGGGAGCGAGGAGTACGGTGAGATTTTCCTTGACGCGACGCCGACCCCTGGTCCGGTGCCGCCGACGGCCACGCCGATCACGGGGGCGGATGGCACGGTCTATGCTCCCCCCGAAGGCCAGGCTTTGCTCGTCTTAGCGAATCGCAGCTTTGCCAATCGCTATGCTACCATTACCCTCTCCGGAGGCAGTATGGGCGGCGGGCAGATTTTTACGCTGGATGTAGGGCTTGAAACGCCGATCGTCTTGGATCCGGGTGATTATCGAGGCGTTTGGATCGTGCCTGGGCATGGTTTCTCGGCCGGTCACCAGTTTACGGTTTCAGCCGGACAGGTAATTTTCTCGTGGATTGTGCCGGAAGAAGGCCGGGTCTTTATGCAGTTTCCCGGCCAGGCGCCGTATCAGATCAATAACCAATAAACTTCATGGGATCAAAGGAGAGACTATGAACAAAGAAGCCGTTCTTTATGCAACCGTGGCCCACGCGGCCTATCTCAGTCAGTGCAACGACAAAAATTTTCGCCTGACCGCTAAGTTTGAGAACAAAGCGACGGATACCCAGGGCATTGTAGGCGAAGCGTTTGGCGATAGCTTTGTGGTGGCGTTTCGAGGATCTGAGGAGACCGGCCTGGCAGACTGGATCACCGACCTTAAGTTTATTCCGGCGGTCTATCCCTACGGCCCGCCGGGCGACACCTCGATGCAGGTTCACTCCGGCTTCCTGGGGGCGTACCGGTCCGTGCGAGAGTCGGTCATCAGTATGGCTAAAGAGAATCGGTGCCAGAAAGTGGTTACGGTGGGACACAGTTTGGGCGGGGCTCTGGCCGTTCTGGCTGCCCTTGACATAACCTTCAATGTGCCGGGAAAAACAGTTAGCTGTTACACCTTTGGCGCACCTAAAATTGGCAACGCCAGCTTTGCCAAAGCTTATCAACAGCGGGTCAAGCAGACCTACCGCTTTGTCAACGGCTCCGATGTCGTTCCCAGTTGCCCGCCGGGGAACTTCGCTCACGTCGGCGAGTTGTGCTGCATCGGCAATGCCACTGACCAGGAGTGGAGTTGGACCGAGGTGGTTAACGTGGTGATGGACAAAATCGAAGACCACCTGCCGCATAACTACATCAAGGTATTGCGCGATCTGATCAAGTAGCCTGGCCCTAGTGATGCCGGCGCGCCTGCCCCAACTCTAGCAGTGTCTCGAGGTCAAAGGTGTACACCCGGCCAATGCCATCTTCGGCGCCGATAAGCAGTTGCTCGTCGCCGGCGGTAAAGGCTAAATCGCGAATGCCGGCCGGCGCCGTGAGCGTCAGCAGCCTCTGACCCGAGGCGCTGTCCCAGACTCTGATGGTACCGGCCGCATCTCCGCTGGCCAGGCGTGTCCCATCCAGGCTGAAGGCAACAGCCTGGACCGAGGCCGCGTGGCCCCACAGGGTCTGTGCCGGCTCACCGCTACCGGCATCCCAGAGCCGGACCGTCCGATCTTCGCCGGCCGTTGCCAACTGCGCGCCGTCCGGGCTGAAAGCTAGATCGTGCAGCCAACTGATGTGGCCCCGCAGGGTGAGCGTTTCCTGCCCGCTCTCGATGTCCCACAGCTTGGCGGTGCGGTCCTCGCTGGCGGTGGCCAACAAGGCGCCGTCGGGGCTGAAGGCGAGCGCTCTGATGACGCCGTTGTGGCCCGCCAGCGTGGCTGTCTCTTCGCCGGTTTCAAGATCCCACAGTTTCGCAGTCTGATCGCGACTGGCTGTAGCCAGCAGATCGGCGTCCGGGCTGAAGGCCACGTCGGTCAGGTCTCCCTCGTGCCCCTCGAATGACCCCGCAGCTTCGCCCGTAGCAATCTCCCAGACCGTAACGGCCTCACCCGCCGCCGTGGCCAGCAGCTCTCCATTGGGACTGAAGGCGACACCGCTGACGGGAGACGGCTGGGAGATAACCTGAAGCGGCTCGCCCTGGGTGTTCCAGATGATGGCCCGGCCGTCGTCGCCGGCGCCGGCCAGCCGATCGCCCCCGGCGTCGAGCCTCAGGCGGTTGAGCCGGCCCAAGTGTCCGTACAGGTTTACCACCTCATCCGCGTCGACCTGCCAGATGACGGGCCGGTTTGCCAAACTACCCGTCGCCAGCCACCGGCCATCGGCGCTGAAGGCGAGGCGGGTTAAGGGACCGGTTTGGCCGGGGAGCTCAAGAAGCGGTTGGCCCGTCACCGTGCTCCAGACCTGCGTCGAGCCGTCCGGCCCGGTCGTCGCCACCCGCGTTGCATCGGGGCTGAAGGCTAGACCGGTGACGGAGGCGGCCGTCGTCGTCAGCAGCTCGGACGTCACCGAGTCCGGTGTCACTGTCCAAAGTAAAAGGGTGCCGCCGGCATCAGCCGTGACCAGCCGGCGTCCGTCGCCGCTAAAGGCTACGCCCACTACGGGGCGCCGGTGCCCCGCTAGCAAAAACAGCGTTTGGCCTGAGGCGGCATCCCACACCCGGCCGAGCCGGTCGGCGCCGGCAGTGGCCACCAGGCTGCCGTCAGGGCTGAGCGCCGCGTCAAGAATGGGCCCCTCGTGGCCGCTGAAGAGACTCAGCTCTTCCCCGGAGGTCGGATCCCACAGCCGAGCCGTGCCGTCTTCTCCGGCCGTCAGCAGTTGGCTGCCGGTTACCGCAAACTCCAGGGCAGAGACCGGACCGGTGTGGCCCTCCAGCCGGCGCAAGCTCTGGCCGGAGACCAGATTCCAGATGATGACGGTTCCCTCTTCCCCGCCACTGGCCAACCGATTGCCGGCCACGTTAAACGCCAGATCAAGAACCGCGCCCTCGTGACCTGGCAAGCTCTGGACCACCCGGCTCGAGGCGACATCCCATACTTTGATGATTCCATCGCTGCTCCCGCTGGCCAGCCGGCTACCCGCCTGGTTGAAAGCCACGCCATAGACCGGGGTTGTGTGGCCGGAGAACGACATCGTCACTTCCTCGGCGGCCAGATCCCACCCCTTGACCGAGCCGTCAAGCCCGGCTGTGGCCAGTTGCGCTCCGTCGGCGCTCAAGCCCAGGCCGTTCAACGCGGTTTGGCCGGTGGCCAAAACGGTGACGGGCTCCTCCGCCTCAACCTCCCAGATGATGGCCGAACCGTCCCGGCTAACGGTAACCAGCCGGCCCTCGGGGGTGAAGGCCAGGTCGGTTAGCCAGTCGGTGTGTCCGGTTAGGGTGGCCACTTCGGCGCCCGAGGCTGTCTCCCAGACTCGGGCCGTGGCATCGAGCCCGGCCGTCGCCAGCCAGGTGCCGTCGGAGCTAAAGGCCACGGCGTAGACCGGCGTAGCGTGTCCCTCAAGAGTTTGCAGCCCGTCCCCCGACTCTACCTCCCAAATGATGGCCGTGCCGTCATCGCTGGCTGTGGCCAGGCGCTCGCCGTCCGGGCTGAAGGCGATCCGATTGACGGCGTCGCTGTGCTCAGCCAGGGTCAGGAGCAGTTCACCCGACTCCGTCGCCCACAACCGGGCCGTTCCGTCCTGGCTGCCGGTCGCCAGCCGCTCGCCATCAGGACTGAAGGCCACGCCGACTACCCAGTCGCGGTGGCCGGTTAGATTCAGCAGCTCCCGCCCGGTGCCGCTGTCCCAAACTTTGGCCGTTTGATCGAAGCTGACGGTGGCCAGCCGGGTGCCGTCGGGGCTAAAAGCCAGGCTGTAAATTGGGGCGCTGTGGCCCGCGAGAGTCTGCAAGATCTGACCACTTGCAGCGTCCCAGATCAGGGCCGTGCTGTCGTCGCCGGCTGTGGCCACTAGGTCGCCATCGGGACTGAAGGCGGCGTCGTTTACGGCGGATTGATGGCCGTAAGTCAGCGCCCGGCGCGCGCGGTTGGCCTGAACGGCGCGATGCAGAGCGATCTCGGCCTCCTGCGTTACCGAGCCATCAACCGTGTAAGTCACCGACACCGCCTCCGTCGCCAGCAGCAAGGCTTGCTGGGGGTCATAGCCCAAGGCATCGAGCGCCGCCGCAGCCAGACGCCGCGACTCGGCCAGGCGGGCCGCGGCCTCAGCCGGAGGCGCTGCGCTGGCGGCCAGTTCCGCCTGGAGCGCGACCGCTGTCGCCTGGGCGGCCTCAGCCTCAGCCAGAGCGGCGGTTGCGGTCGCCTGGCTTGCGGCCTGCTGGGTTTGGAACTGATCGACTTGAGCTTGCAGCGTGGCCAACCTTGAGGAGCCGGCGCCGGCTGTCGCGTCGGCGCTCTGAGCGGTCTGACCGCCGGCCGATTGTTGAGTCACGGCGTAGATCAGGGCCAGGACCGCGACCACCACGGCGGCAACCAGGCCGATCGTCAGTTGTTTAATCCGGGTCTGCTGGGGATCTTGCTGGGACATAGCGCACGCTCACGGGAGAGTTTGGGTGGACGGACTAGCGTCTGTCCAAGGGCTCGCCAGTATACCACGAGCCGGATAGGTGAGCAACGCACCGGTGGTGGCTAAGGCAGGTTTGGATCGTTGGGGAAAAATTGGCCGGGTGGCGTCAGGGTAGGCGTAGCGATCACCAGCTCGGCGGTGGGTGTTGCGACCGGAGTCGCTGTTGGCGGGGGCGTGAAGTCGCCGGTGGCCCAACTCAAACCGGCAAAGACAATGATATCGATGAGGACGAAGAGGATAGCGATAATGTGTTTCAAATTTGTAACCTCAAAATTGGAAAGACGGATCCCTACCTGGAAATCCCGGCTGAGGGGAACATTTTGACTTCCAATAATGTCTCTTCTCAATAAATCGCGGTAGCGTTGGTTGAGCCTGTCGAAACCAACGGCCTTCGACAAGCTCAGGCCGCGTTCACCCCGGAATATGGAGAAGATACCAATAACGTATGATATAACAGAGCAGCGGCGAATGATAGAGCCAAAAGTCACCACTTTGTTCGCCCGAAAGTACTTATTGTTTGAACACCACTTGACATAAATAGTTGCGCTGTCGTAGTTATGATGGATACCTCATTTGTTTACGAGATCTAGGGCCAGATAGTTTCAGCGGAGGTGAAGCTGGCTTGGCCCTGCGGCGTAAGATAAATATCGACCACTTTAAAAATTGAAACGCTGTTTTTAATTGGCGCTAAAATAATTTATACTTATAGGACTTTCCATAAAATGTGACCACAACCCAGTCACCGGGTTCCAACAGCAAGAACAATGAGCCAGCCCTCCATTTTTATCAGCTACAGTCGCAAGGACGAGGCGGAAAAGGATAAGTTACTTTCTCATCTCGGGGTGCTCCAGAGCGCCGGGCTGATCAGCGTTTGGAGTGACGATCGCATCAGCGCCGGGGCAGACTGGCGGCAGGCGATTCGTGAGGCAATCGCCCAGGCCAAAGTGGCTGTTCTGCTGGTGAGCGCGAATTTCTTGACCTCGGACTTCATTTTGGATAGCGAGGTACCCAGTCTCCTCCAACGACAGCAGGAGCAGGGTTTGGTGATCGTACCGGTTATCGCCACCGCCTGTGCCTGGCGCATGGTCGATTGGCTGGCTCAGCTACAGGTGCGGCCTAAAAGCGGCCGGCCGGTTTGGAGCGATGGCGGTAGCCATGTGGATGAAGACTTGACCGAGATCGCCGAAGAGATTGCTCGACTGGTCCGGACCCAGGAGAAACCCACCCGGCCAAGCTCTGTGGTTAGATCTCCCCATCCTCCGGCCGCCGTCAGCGTGCAGACGTTGGATGACCAGGACTGGGACAGTTTGCTCTACCGGATCAAAACCGGGATGTGTACACCCTTCATTGGTCCGGAAGTCAATCGCAAAATCATTCAGGCGGATCGGGAAATCGCTCTGGCCTGGGCCCAAGAGCACACCTATCCGCTGGCGGATGTCGAAAACCTCCCTCGGGTGGCTCAATATTTGGCCATCAAGCGGGATCTGGCTTTTCCGGCCGATGAGGTCGCCCGGCTAACGGCGATCCGCGCTGCGCCGGACTTCAGCAATCCGGATGAGCCCCACAGCTTTCTGGCCAGCCTGCCCCTGCCGCTCTTTCTGACGACCAACTATGATCATTTTATGACCCAAGCCCTTCGCCATCACAATCGCAATCCCCATCAGGAAGTCTGTCGCTGGAACCGCTATATTCCTGAAACTAAGTCCGTGTTTGAGCCAAACTCAGCCGTTGAGATCAGCAAATCAAACCCCGTGGTCTACCATCTGTATGGCCACGTCGATCTGCCCGAGTCGATGGTCTTAACCGAGGATAACTATCTCGATTTTCTGGTCAATATTTCGCGCCAGCCGGTTATTCCCCGCCAGATTGAAAAAGCGTTGGTTCGCACCTCGCTGTTGTTTGTAGGGTATGACCTAACCGACTTCCGCTTTCGCATTCTTTTCCGCGGTCTGGTGGCGGCCCTCCAACGCAGCCTGCGCCGGACCAGTATCGCCGTGCAGTTGGTACCGCAGTTGCCCGGCGGTCGCCAGATCAACGAGTCCCACGTGCGCAACTACCTTCAAGATTATCTGGCCAAAGATGATGTGCGGATCTATTGGGGTGACTCTTTTGAGTTTATCAAAGAACTCCGGGCGCGCTGGGAGGCATATGCATGAGCATTGAGACTCCCTACGTTGGCCCGAAACCGTTTGAAACCAAGGAACAGTTGGTTTTTTTTGGCCGGGACTGGGAAGCCGAGCAACTGATCGCCTTAGTGGTAGCCCACCCGGCGGTGCTGTTCTACGCTCAATCCGGAGCGGGCAAAAGCTCGCTGCTCAATGCCAAAGTCCTCCCCGATCTGGAAAGCAAGGAAGAGTGCGAGGTGCTGCCGGTCGCCCGCCTCCGTGGTGACCTGCCCCCCGACCTCGATGCGGACCGAATTGATAACCTCTATCTCTTCAATACCCTGTTGGGCTGGCTTGAGCTCAGAGACGGTCTCGCGCCTGAAGACCTGACCCAAATGTCTCTGCGTGATTTCCTGAGTCAGATCCCCCGCCGGGCCGACAATCAGGGCTATCCGGCCTTGCGGGTGCTCATCCTGGATCAATTTGAGGAGTTGTTTACTTTTTACCCCGACCGCTGGCCGGAGCGGGAAAAGTTTTTCGAGCAAGTGGCCGGTGCCCTGGCCGCTGATGCCTATCTGCGGGTGCTGTTTGTGATTCGAGAAGAGTACCTGGCCCAGGTTGACACCTATGCTCAACTCCTGCCGGAGCAGTTGCGGCCTCGTTTCCGTTTGGAGCGGCTCGGCCCGGAAGCGGCCCTGGCTGCGGTTGAGGAGCCGTTGAAGATGACCGATCGCTCCTTTGGGCCGGGGGTGGCCCAGAAATTGGTCGATGAGCTGCTCAAGATTCGGGTCCGGAGCGCGGATGGTCACCTGGTGGAAGGTCGGGGTCGCTTTGTCGAGCCGGTCCAGTTGCAGGTGGTTTGCCAGAGTTTATGGTTGGCGTTGCCGGAGCAGGTCAAGGTCATCAGCGCCGAAAACGTCGAGCAGTTTGGCGATGTTGACCAAGCCTTGACCCGCTTTTATGAGCGAGCCGTACACGATACCGTGCAGCGCCTCAGCCGCTGGCCGGCCATCACCGAATGGCAGATCCGCAACTGGTTTGAGGATGAGCTCATCACCCCGGCCGGGACGCGCGGCCTGGTCTACCGCGGCGAGACTAAAACAGGCAGCGTGCGCAACGAAGCCGTTGATCTGCTGGACAATCACCACCTCATTCGGGGGGAGAGCCGGGCCGGGGGGCGCTGGTACGAACTGACCCACGATCGCTTCATTAATCCCATCCTGCGGGCCAATAAAGCCTGGCGGATCGAGACGCTCAAGCGCCTGGCCAAAGTCCTCAGTGGCGTGGTCGTGGTGGCGCTGGCCTTGGTCTTTGCCGGGGGAGCGATGTTAACCTGGTCTGAGCAAACCGATACCTCGCAGGTCATCCGCCAGTCGATTGAAGTGGTGGCGGCCGCGGCGCAGCGGGCCGAAGGGGCTGAAGCCACGGCCAACGCCGCGGTGCAACAGGCGGCCGGCGCTGAAGCCACGGCCAGCGTGGTCGCTGGCGAAGCCACGCAGATCAGAGTCACGGCCGAGGCTTTTCAGGATGTGCAAGCCACCAGTACCGCCGCAGCCCAAAATGTCCGGACCGAGCGGGTTCGACCGCTGCGGGCCGGGTTAAGTATCGGGGGGTTGGATACCACGGCCGGGACGTTAGGTTACTTTGTGGTGGATGATGACGGGCAGGTTTACATGGTCAGTGCGGCAGAGGTGCTTGGCAACACCATTGGTGGGGAGATTCTCCAACCCGGTCCCTTTGATGGTGGCCGGGCGCCGGAAGATGTGGTCGGTGAGTTAGCTACCAGTGTGGTCCCACTGCGGGGGGCAAACTCCATCGCCAACTTGACCGCTTTGGCCCGGCTCAACGACACCGTCGAGTACGATCCGGCAGTGCCGAGCGTGGGGCCGCTGGCCGGCGTCCGGGCTCCGACAGTGGGCATGCCCGTCCGCAAGTTGGGTCGGGCCACCGGTTGGACCGCCGGCGAGATTGTGGCGACCGGCGAAAGTTTTACCAAGACCGTAGATGATTTTCAGGTCACCTACAGCGGGGCCGCGCTGGCGCGGATGGAGACGTCGCCCGGCAACAACGGCGCGCTGGTGATCGATGCTGAGGGCTACGCGATCGGCATTGTGGTGGAGACAACGCCCAACGGGGTCTGGATCGCGCCGCTGACCGAAATTCTGGATTTCTATGAAGTCCAACTGCTGCCCCCCGCCCTGAACATAATCGACAGTACGGAGAGTTTGAAGCGAAATGCTGACCGGACTTTTCCCTCGCGGGATCCGGCCCAAATTGACCGAATTATCGTTCACCACACTGTGACCGATCCCAGTACCTCGGTGGAGCGAGTGGCCGAGGCCGTCGTCGACAGCGGTCTGCCCGGGATCACTTATCACTACTGCGTGACCGATCGAGGCACGATTTATCTCACCCAGCCGTTAGACTTGGCCCCTGGCCAGACTCCCCGAGCCAGCCGGACCAGTATCGATGTATGCTTAATCGGCAACTTCACCGACCAGCCACCTTCATCGGTTCAGTTGAATGCGGCCGCCCTCCTGATTGCTGACCTGGTTCAGCGGTACGATATTCCCCTTGACCAAATTTATGGTCGCCGTGAGCTAGAGGCGACGAATGAGAGCCCCGGCCGGAGCTGGCCCACGTGGAAACCGGATTTGCTGGCCAAAGTAGAGGCCTTTCTGCAGCTTGATGTCCCGGTCCTGCTCGCTACCCCCACGCCAAGCGCCAGCAAGGAATAGGGCCGCTAGCCAGCCGTATCGAGGACATCGCGCACCTTCAAAAGCAGGTCATTGGGCGTAAACGGTTTCTGCAAGAAGCCGGTCCGCGAGTCTAGGACATTCTGCTGGAGAAACGCATTGTCGGTATAGCCTGACATAAAGACCGTTTTCATCAGCGGCTGCTGCTCGGTTAACTCCTGGGCCAACTGCGGTCCGGTCAGGCCACCCGGCATAATCACATCGGTCAGGAGCAGGTCGATGGGGGTCGGATGCTGGGCGCCAAGCCGGCGAGCTTCCAGACCGTCACCGGCGACCAGCACAGTATACCCGCTTTTGCTCAAAACCCGGCAGCTCAAATTGCGCACGGCTTCATTGTCCTCTACCAATAGGATTGTCTCCGAACCCTGGCGAGCCTTGAGCTGAATCGATTTTAGAGCCACCACTTCAGCCGACGGTTCAACTTCCGGGAGGTAAATCTTAAAGCTGGTTCCCCGGCCAAGTTTACTATCGACGCCAATGCTGCCGCCGCTTTGGTTAATGATGCCGTGGACCGTGGCCAGCCCCAACCCCGTCCCTTTACCCTGCTCCTTGGTAGTAAAGAACGGCTCAAAAATGCGCGCTTGAGTCTCGGCATCCATGCCCAGGCCGGTATCGACCACAGCCAACATAATGTGGGGCCCGCTTTTGAGGCCCGGGTGTTGGCGACAGTAGGCTTCATCCAGGAAAACATTGGCCGTCTCGATCGTCAAGCTGCCACCCTCCGGCATCGCATCCCGGGCATTAACAGCCAGATTCATGATGACCTGCTCGAGCTGTCCGGGGTCGGCCTTGATCTGCCCCAGATCCGGATCGAGGCGGGTCTCCAAGGCGATATTCTCGCCGATGAGCCGGCGGAGCATCTTTTCGATTTGGGTCACAATTTGGTTAAGTTCCAAGACTTGGGGTTGGAGGACCTGCTGGCGACTAAAGGCTAACAGTTGGCGGGTTAGCGAGGCAGCCATCGTGGCCGCTTTGAGGACCTGGTTTACACTCGGGCGCGAGGGGTGGTCCGGTCCCAGTTCTTCAAGCAGTAGATCACAATGGCCGACGATGACGGTTAAAATGTTGTTGAAATCGTGAGCCACGCCGCCGGTCAAACGGCCAATAGCCTCCATTTTTTGAGCCTGGTGGTACTGCGCCTCTAACTGCGTATGCGCCTCGTCAAGCCGGATGTGGGCCAGGGCGCTGGCGACTTGATTGGCCACACTTGCAGCCAGGCTAATGTCTTCAGCCGAGAAAACGTGGATCTCCGGAGCATTTATACTAAGGCTACCAATCACCTGATCCTCGATGAGCAGCGGGACCGCTAAGAGCGAGACTGTTTCCCCCTGCTTTAACAGATCTCGAACGGCGCTCAGTTGCGGATCGTGTTGAGCATGGGAAGAAACAATGGGTTTTGGCTGACGCAAAAAGTACTGAGCCAGCGGCTCATTTTCTAAGGAGAAAGTCTGGCCCAAAATGGCCTGAGGTTGGCCATCAGCCACATATTCGGCGGCCACTCTCGCTTCGGTTTGCTCTCGGTTTAGCAGCGTCGCCGTTGCTCGAGGTAGACCAAAGGCTTGAGCTAACTCCCGGCATGCAATCTCCAAAATGGCTTCGGCCTGCGTCTGGGTCACCGAGGCGGCGATGATGCGGTTAAGCAGAGCCAACTCCCGGTTGCGGCGCTGGATCTGCTTTTCCACCCGCCGGCGTTCAGTATTTTCCGCCCTTAAGCTGGTGTTGGCGGCGGCCAATTCGGCCGTCCGTTCGGCCACACGCCTTTCCAGTTCGGCGTGGGAGTCGCGCAGGATCTTCTCGGCCTGTTTGCGGGCGGTAATGTCTAGGCCCGTCCCAACAATGCCAACCACGGTGCCGTCGACAATGACGGGTGCCAGAATACTTTCAAAGACCCGCTCTAGATCATCGAATACTTGCATATATTCTTCACGAATGCTGGCCCCGGTCAAGACTTGCTGATTTTGTTCAGCCCATTTGGCCACCAACGCCGGTGAAACGTCGAGTTCATCAAACCGTTTACCCAGCACATCGCCGATCATGTGGCGACTGGCCGCATTGAGGATCATGTAACGCAGCTCGGTATCCAACACCCAGAATTCAATCGGCAGATTGTCAATGAGCGTTTCCAGCAAGGCCTCCCGCTCTTTTAGAATTTGCTCGGTGCGTTGGTGTTCGCTGATCTCTTGTTGGAGGCGCGCGTTTTTGGCTTCCAACTGTTTATGCAGGCTACGGAGTTCCAGATGAGTTCTGATCCGGGCCAGGACTTCCTTAATTTGAAACGGCTTGGTGATATAGTCCACGCCCCCTACCTCAAAGCCGGTCAGCCGGCTTTGAGTATTGGCCAAAGCGGTCATAAAGATAACCGGAATATCTTTAGTCTCTTCGGCGGCTTTGAGGTGGCGGCAAGTTTCAAAACCGTCCATCTGGGGCATCATCACATCCAGTAGAATCAGGTCTGGGTGAACATAACTGGCTCTTTGTAGGCCGCTCAAACCATCCCGGGCCACGACGACCTGAAAGCCCTGGGTTTCTAGATAATCGACGATGACGGCGAGATTGGCCGGGGCATCATCGATGATGAGAATTGTGGGTAACTGAGACTCGAGGTCCAAGGTCATTTTCATTTCGATAATCTCCTAACTCCGATATTGTTCGACCAAAGCCAAGATCTCTTGTTCGGCAAATGCCGCGGTTAACTCTCGGAGTTTTTCGGCAAATGGTCCATAGCTATCTCCCAAACTCTCAAGATGGGTGGCATAGTCTCTAATGCGCCGCATATTGCCTATCCGAGCCAGCTCGTGTAAGACAATGAGCTCTTCCGGCGGGGGCGGAACCAACTTGCTTTCGCTACCCTGAGGGTCATTCATTTCATTTTCGTCTTGTCCGTCAATCTTGAAGTTGTTGTCCGGTAGTGGCTGTGACGGCTCAGGCGATTCGGCCAACGGCAGGTCGATTTCAAACCAAAAGAGGCTGCCCCGGTTCGGTTCGCTTTGGACGTGCAACTGCCCCCCCATCAAATGTACCAACTGACGGCAAATAGGCAGGCCCAAACCGGTGCCTTCGACCTGGAAGTTGAGATCACCCACTTGCTCAAAGGGATGGAACGCCTGCTCGATCTGATCGGGGCTGATCCCTACGCCGCTGTCTTCCACGTCGAACCGTAGCCGGACGCAGGGAGCACAGTCGGGTAACTGACTGGCCGGTTGGGCTTTCACCCGCAGCGTCATGTGACCGGCCGGAGTAAATTTAACCGCATTGCTAAGCAGGTTGAGCAGCACCTGACGCAGCCGGGTCTCATCGACAGTCAGGCCGGCCGGTAAGGGGCCATTGCTTTCAAAGGTAAAGTGCAAGCCCTTGCTTGTGGCCCGGGGCTGGATGATCTCAACGATCGTTTTGAGAAAACTGGGCAAGTGGATCGCCGCGGGATGGAGTTCAAGCTTGTGGGCTTCTATTTTGGATAGATCCAAGACATCGTTGATCAACGCCAAAAGATGCTGCCCGCTCTCCTGAATAATGGCTAAGCGGTCGAGAGTCTCCTTATCCAGCGGTTTTTGTTGTAGAAGCTGGGCGTACCCTAGCACGGCATTGAGGGGGGTGCGCAGTTCGTGGCTCATATTGGCCAGAAAAGCGCTTTTGGCCCGACTGGCGGCCTCGGCTTTGTCTTTGGCTACCATCAACTCGTCCGTTCTTGCCCTGACCATCTCTTCCAGGTTGGCCTGGTGCCGTTTCAGTTCCTCTTCGACCTGCTTTTGCTCGGTGATGTCGGACATAACGCCGACCAGACCCATAATTCGGCCTCGTGTGTTCGACACCGGGGCCTTGTGCAGAATAACGGTTTTTAAGTCGCCTCGCCCGTTGGTCGTCTGCTGTTGATAGATCTGAATCCCGGGATTATCGAACAGTTCCTGGTCTTTGGCTTGTAAACAGGCGGCCACCTCCGCCGGAAATAAGTCGTGGAGCGTTTTGCCGACAATGGCTTTGCGGGGTTTACCGGTGAAGGCCGCCATCGCGTGGTTGCAGTCGAGAAACCGCCCCTCAAGATCCCGGTAAAAGACCGGGTTGGGGATGGTATCTAGCAGAGTCCGCAAGAAGCCAAACTGATCGCGCAGCGCCACTTCGGCCCGTTTGCGCTCGGTGATAAAACGGGCTTGCTGCATATTCTGGTAGGCTTTTAGCGACAGTTCCTTGGCCAGGACAAAGAGGGCTTGAGCGATCTTTTCGAATCTGGCCGGGGACATAATAGGGATTTCGGCCAGCGCCGCTCTAAACTCGTCCGGCTCAAAGTTTAGCTCCGCCGCGTATTGCCGGACCTGGTCTTCGGGCAAGACCTCGTCCCTGACTTTACCGATCAACCAGTTGGCGATATGCTTGCCGCCCACGGTGATGCTGGCCCCGCCATCGCGTAAGCACCCCCCCAGGCCGGTTTGGATAATGGGCCCGCTTTCGCTGGGGCGACCAAGCAGGGCATCGGCATGGTAGCAGGTGACCTGACCTCGTTCGGCCCGGTGAAACATTTCCAGGCATAGCCGAGAAAAATTACTCGGCCGCGTCAGCGGCACCCCATCCGGCCGGGTAATGATCGACCCTACGCCGGCTACCTCGGCAAAGGCGTCTTGGATCTTTTGGATCTCTTCAAGGTTGAACAGATCGGTGAACTGAACGGTTGAACTCGAATCTAACGGCTCGGTTAAGGCGATGACCCGCTGGTGCAGGGCGTCTTCTGCCCGCCGGCGTTCGGTAATATCTTCAAACATGGCATAGGTCTGGTAGGGCTGGGTCTCGCCGGGTCTAAACTGCGGGATGGCGTTGATATTAATCCAGGTGTAGTTTTCCGTTTGTGGATTAAAGACGCCCATAACCGTATTGCGGACTGCCTGTCCGGTCCGGAGGGCTACTATCGCCGGATGGGTTTCGCCGGGAAAATCCGATCCGTCTTCGTGGATAGCGCGCCAGCGCGGATCGATGGAGCGGCGCCCTTGCATCTGATCTAAACTTAAACCCAAGATCCGTTCAGCCGCCGGATTAGCCGAAATAATCCGGCCGTCGGCGGCGTGATAGACCACGCCGTGGACCAGGGTCTGGAATAGATCCCGGTATCTCTCTTCGCTCTCCCGCAGAGCCATTTCCATTCGTTTACGTTCGGTAATATCGGAAATAACTCCAACCAGGCCCTTGATCTGACCCTCAGAGTCTATTAAGGCGACCTTGTTAAAAATAACGCTTTTGATCACCCCGGAAGGAGGAACTACCTGCCACTCGTAGACCTGGCTACCCGGCTGGTTAAAAAGGTCTTGATCTTTTTCATAGTACTTGTCGGCCACTTCTTTAGGTCCTAAATCATAGACCGTTTTGCCGATGATCTCCTCTCGGGGTCTGCCCACATACTCCTCAAAGGCACGGTTACAGCCGGTATAGCGCCCTTCTCGGTCTTTATAAAAGACGGGATTAGGAATGGTTTCCAGCAGCGTAGTGAGCGACTGGATCTGATCCCGTAAGGCAGCCTCGCCCCGGTCTGGTTCAGGAGGGGGAGCCGGCCTATCTCCAAATGACGGTTGGGAAGCAATTTTTCGAAACCGGAAAAGAAGAGCGGCCTGGATGGCGATCAGCACTAGTCCAATTTTGCAGGTTAACTGGTTCAAGAACTTGTTTGGCATTGGGATGTCTTCCGAAAAACTAAAAAGAGGGAACCAGGTCAAAATAGACCACAGATCCCTCTCGCTCTCTTGCTAGTTTGATCTTAAGTATAACAGGATTAGTGGGATAGAGGAAGTCTATTCAACGGAATATCGAGTGACGTCAGGTCCGCTGGATCAGTCAGCAGACCGCGCCCGAGTCGTCCAGGTAGCAGGAGTCGCCCTGAAAACGGCGCCAATCGGCCACACTTCTTTCGAGTTCGCGTAGGTAAAGAGCTATCGCCTCGGCGCCGCTAACGACTCTGTTTCCCTCTCTGAAAGCAGGTAGCGAGGTCCCCACGGGCAACGTTTCGGCTTGACCGGCCTCGACTTCAATCACTTGATGGGCAATGACCAGCTCACGCAGCGTCTCTTCGATCTCGGCGCAACTGGGGCAATTAGCCGGGCGGTACAATTCAATCAATTTCCGCTCCTATCATACTGACGACTAAAGTTTAAGTTCCGAGAGCTCTGCTTCAAAAGGGTGCCTATTTTGCCAGCCGAGTTGGCCGGTGTGGCGGAGTCGCTCCAATCGCCGGATGGTGATTTCACAATAAATGGGGTCGAGATCCATTGTAAAGCAGCGGCGGTTCAGGCGCTCGGCGGCGATCAAGGTGGTGCCGGAGTGGCTAAAGAAGT
Source organism: uncultured Chloroflexota bacterium (assembly GCA_937864185.1). GTDB lineage: Bacteria > Chloroflexota > Anaerolineae > 4572-78 > J111 > JAGRBY01. The sequence goes on along the minus strand of CALMIS010000328.1, from coordinate 33,443 downwards.
CGATGATCAGGTCACCACCCTCCGAGCTGGTGTTAACAATGCGTTCGATCGCTTTGACCGGTTTTTGCGCATAGCAGCCGGAGACATTTTCCTCCATCCGGTAGAAGACTTGCTGGATATCGACCCAGACGTTGCCGGGCCGCAGGGTGTTGGCTTTGCTGCGCTCCAGGTTTTCAGTCCGTTGACCGTTGACAGTTTTGTAATAGCCGCGCAGGATTTTGGGGATGTCGGTATAGGTTACTCTGAAGCTGGGCCGACCCTTGGCGTAGTAAAGCAACTCTTGCCGGACGGCCATCCAGTTTTGCTGCGTGCCGTAGCCGCGTTGATTGCGCAGCGTGATGATGCTGCGTGACTCAAAGCCAAACTCGCGCATCATCAGCATAAAGTCGGGCAGCGGCTGGAAGTGATGGGCCTGGTCCGCCCCCAGCCAGACGTAAAGCGCACTATCCTCTGCCAGGACCTGCCAGGTGTTCGCCATCCAAAGCCGGCACCAGTCGATGAAGTCGGTCACTTGCCGCGCTTCAAAAGCAACCAGATTGTAGGGCGGATCATGGATGGCCAGTTTAGCTTGCTGGCCGGCCAACAACTGCTCGACGTCGCTGGGCCGGGCCGCATCAAGACACCCCACCCGGTGACCATTAACCGGGTCGAGCCACACCTCGCCGGGCCGCAGGCGACAGTACGGCAGCAGTTGGCCGCGCAGGGCCTCATTTTTATCAAGCCGGGGGAGGGGGTTGTGTTTCATAGCGGTCCCTATTCAAAAGATCTCTACCGCAACCGTCAAAGGCAGTATAACAGAACGGGAAATGATAATCAATTTAGATGGCACTCGTCCGGAATATTGACTTTTTAGGGTTGTCGGTTAAGATAACTTTAAATCCACCTGTGGGGCGGCTAAACTAGCCGCCTTGCACCCCGAACCCGGCGAGGGCCAGATGATCACCAAACAAGTTATCCTCAAAAAAGACCGAGAGAAATCTGTTAACAACCGACATCCGTGGCTCTTTTCCGGAGCGATCAGCCGGCTTGAGGGCGATCCTGAAAGCGGCGATATCGTCGATGTTTGGAATAGTAAAGCCCGCTTCGTGGGCCGTGGCGTTTACAATGATAAATCGCAAATCAGCGTGCGCCTGCTCACCTGGAATCCCAATGATCCCATCGACGAAGCCTTCTGGCACCGGCGGATCAGTCGAGCCGTGGCCGGCCGCCTGGCGCTTAAACAAGATCCGGACACCGATGCTTACCGGCTCGTTTATTCCGAGGCCGATGGCGTGCCGGGTCTTATCGCTGATCTGTATGGCCCCTGGTTAGTGGTGCAGTTCTTATCCCTGGCCGCCGAAAAACACCGGCGGTCGATTATCAATACGCTCTTGGAACTGGTCGATGTCCAGGGCATCTATGAGCGGAGCGACACTGAGGGGCGTGAAAAAGAGGGTTTGGTCCCGGTCACCGGCCCGGTTTGGGGTGAAGTGCCGCCCGATTTGATCGAGATTGTGGAAAACGGCTTGACCTTTTTGGTCGATGTCAAGCTGGGGCATAAAACGGGATTCTATTTAGATCAGCGCGAGAACCGGCAGCGCGTTTCCAAGTACTTTGCCAGAAAAGAGATCCTCAACGCCTTTTGCTACACCGGCGCCTTCAGTGTCTACGCCGCCCGGGTTGGGGCCGACCGGATTATCAACGTGGACACCTCGGAGCGAGCCCTCAAACTGGCGGAGAATAACATGTTGCGTAACGGCTTCAGCGGCCGTGAAGATGTTTACTCGGCGGCGGATGTGTTTGAAGTGTTGCGGGCTTACCGTGATGCCAACTGGAAGTTCGATGTGATCATCCTGGATCCGCCCAAGTTTGCCGGTAGCAAGCACAATCTCGAAAAGGCCACGAGTGGTTACAAAGACATCAATTTGCTGGCCATGAAACTGCTCAAGCGGGGGGGAACGCTCATTACCTTTTCTTGCTCCGGGGCAATCAGCGCCGATCTGTTCCAGAAAGTGATTTTTGGCGCGTCAATCGATGCGGTCCGCACCGTGCAAATCATCGAGCGTCTATCCCAAGGCTCTGATCACCCGGTCCTGGTCACCTGCCCGGAGACCGAGTATCTCAAAGGCCTAGTTTGCCGGGTGTGGTAACTTCTCGGCATAACTGGCCAGTCCTAATTCTTTGCGCAAAACCTGTAACGCCTCCTGAGCTGCGGCCTGGGCGGCGTTTTGTTTGCTTAAGCCCGTTCCCCGGCCGTAAGCTTTGTTCCCAATAACCGCCTCAACGGTAAACTCTTTGGCGTGATCCGGCCCGCGTTCAGCCACGGTTCGATAGGTTGGGGTCAATTGATAGTAGCTCTGGGCTACCTCTTGTAGTTCACTTTTGGCGTCTTTCTCTGCGTTGGAGGTCAGGATCTCCGCCAGGCTCGGCTTGATCAAGCCGCAGACAAAATCGCGGGTAAAATCCATGCCCTTGTCCAGGTAAAGCGCGCCAACCAGCGCCTCAAACGCATCGCACAGGATGGCCGGTCGCTCCCGTCCGCCGCTTTCTTCCTCGCCTCGCCCTAGAAAAAGATGCTGGCCCAACTCGATTTTCTCGGCAAATAAGGCCAACCGCTCGGTGCGGACCAGAGCAGAGCGCAAGTTGGTCAAACGACCTTCCGGCATTTCCGGATAGTGATGATAAAGGTGCTCGGCAGTAATAAAATCGAGGATGGCATCCCCCAGAAACTCCAACCGCTCGTTATCTTCAAGCAGATAATCAGGGTTCTCATTCAAATAGGAGCGATGGGTGAGCGCTCGGCGCAGTAACGTTTTGTCAAAAAATTCCAGTTTTAAGCCGGTTTCGGCTTCTAAGATGTCGGACATAAGAACCTCTATGGTAATGGCAGATAATCTCCTTCAATCCATTCGGAACCATCCGGCCCGAACTCCTTTTTCCAGACAGGCACAATCTGTTTGAGCCGGTTAATGGCGTAGGCGCATGCTTCAAAGCAGCCATCATTGCGGTGCGGACTGGAGACGGCCACGGCCACCGCGTTCTCGCCCACTTCCAGGCGGCCGATGCGCTGCACAATGGCAATGTCTACAATCTTGGGCCACTGCTCCCGGGCTTCGGCCGCTACTTGTTTAAGTTTGGCGATCGCCATCTCTTCGTAGGCTTCGTACTCCAGCCGCTCAACATCCTTGCCGGCGGACACGTTCCGCACCACCCCGCCAAAGACGGCCACGGCCCCGGTCTCCGGCTTGAGGACCTTGGCCGCTATCTCATCCAGGCTAATCGGCTCAAACGTGATCGCAAATTTGCTGGCCTCGCTGCCCGAGTCGCTACCGCCGCTAACCGGTGGAAAGAAGGCCACCTCGTCGCCTTCGGTTAGCCGGCTCTGCGGGCCGGCAAATTCCTGGTTGAGAGAGATGATGGTGCGCGGGGCCACCTGGGCCAGCTTAGGGAACTCTTCTTGCAGGAGTTCAACCAAATCGGCGATGGTTGCTCCCTCGGCCAGGGTGCGCTCCAAGATCGCCTCGCCGGTCAGCTCTCGTAGTCGCGCAAATAGTTTGACCTTAACCTTCATCCGCTTACTCCTGGCTTCTTTTCACTCGAGAACAATCTCGCCACTTTTGCCGCCGCTCTTGCGGGCCAGCCCTACCCCTTCCAGGGTCATCGCCCGATCGATGGCTTTGCACATATCGTAAATAGTTAGCCCGGCCACACTGACCGCAGTCAGGGCCTCCATTTCGACCCCGGTTTTGCCGGTGGTGCGAACGGTCGCCCGGATATCGATCGCCGCCAGTTGGTCGGGGGCAGCGGCGGGCTGTGGCTCAAACTGCAAGCTGACATGAGTTAGCATCAAGGGGTGACACATTGGAATTAATTCATGGGTTCGTTTGGCTGCCATAATCCCGGCCACCTGGGCCACGGCCAGCACATCGCCCTTTTTTATTTCTCCTTGCCGGATTAAAGCCAGGGTTTCCGGCCGCATCAAAACCCGCCCGCGAGCAATCGCCTCACGCTGCGTGTCCTCTTTGTGACCCACATCGACCATGTGAGCCCGGCCGTGTTCGTCAAAATGGGTTAAAGTCATGGTTGGGCCATCCTTCCGGTCAACTTGCCCAGAGATTATAGCAAATCTTGTGAAAAGTTCAACGATAAGAGGAACTGATCGATAACCTCTTACTCGGTCTTCGTCTCGGGTCTAAAGCTTAGGCCGATAATTCTTCCGATCTTGAGCCACGTCTTTAAGTCACCTTGACCCAGGATATAAGGCTCGAAGCCAAATTTAAGGTAGAGATTGATCGCCGGGAGCCGGGCCGATGAGGTGGTCAAGTAGACCTGGGTGTACTTGAGGTCCCGCAGTCGCTGCAAAACTGCTGCCAACAGCGGCTCCGACAACTTCCGGCCTTGATACTCAGGGGTGATGGCCAGCCAATGAACCCGGCCCCAACCGAGCCACGGCTCGCGCTGCCCCAACCAGGCTGTGCCCGTCCCGATCGCCTGATCCGACTCGGCCACCAGATAGAACTGCCGATCCGCTAAAAACTGAGCGTCGTCCCCGAACTGTTGCTGAAAAAGTTCAGGAGTAATGAGATTGTAGTGGTCTGCGGTCAGGTGGAGGTCATACCAGGCCTGTTCATCGCCAGGCCGGTAGCCCCGCAAGCGGTAAGGAGCGGGCAGAATCAAACCGGGCAGATCGTGGAGGTGGCGCCGGACCATGGTGATTGATACGTTTTGAGCGAGGATGCTCATAGGTTTGTTCTCTCGATCGAAACTTTTTGACTTCTACCTTAAAATCAAGTATTGTCGACGTTAAGTCCACCGTAAATCCTAGTTATGACCCCATTGTCAAGGCCCGCTAATTAGGTACAGTAAACAACATTTAGGAGACAGGTATGCCCACTTCCCAAGAAGTTGACGTAAAAATCGATACCCTCCTCGGCGTCTCAAGCCAAACCCTAAAACAAGAAAGCGACGCCCATTATCAGCAGCTTCAGACCGAGATCGCCGAGCTAGAAGCGCTAGCCCGCGAGGTGTTTCAGGCTCGGCTCGAAGGCTTGTACTTGTCGATCATCCAAAAGCTAGAGGATGGTCAGGCCCTGACCACCGCCGAGCACGATATTTTGGAGATGCTGGTTGTGGGTGAAGCTCGATACTACTTGCGAGTCGAAAATGAAGTTGAGCACTGGCGCAGCGAACTTAAACGCCTGCTTGAAGAGCTCAAAAAACAACAAATCGCCGGTCTGGACGAGATCGACAGTCTGATGAAGGTCCGAGCCCTCTGTCGTGAGACGATGCGGGTGGTACCGGATCTGGCCTATTACTTCCGGGAAAAAGAACGGGTGCGCAGCTTTGAACAGGCCACTCGCGAGGCCATAGACCTCGATACCCGGCGGGCGTTGGCAAACCTAATTAAAGATATGATGGCCTCTGATAAACTATGATAGGCAAACGCGTTCGAGATAGTCAGTTGATTTCTACCATCATGATGCTGCCGGAGCATGCCAACCCAACAGGCAATGTACACGGGGGGATCATTATGAAAATAGTCGATGAATTGGGCGGGATGTGTGCCATGCGTCACTCTCGTCACAATGTGGTCACCGTGGTCATGGACTCGATGGAACTACATTCGCCGGTCCACGTAGGCGATATGTTAACCCTGTCCGCCAGCTTAAACTGGACAGGGCGAACTTCCATGGAGGTCGGCGTGCGCGTTGAAGCGGAAAATTTACTCACCGGCAAGCGCACCCACACCAACACTGCTTTTCTCGTCTATGTGGCCTTAGATGAGCAGGAAAAACCGGTCCCCGTGCCGCCGCTGATCACCGAGACGCCGGATGAAAAACGTCGCTGGCGTGAAGCTGAAGTACGCCAGCGACGTCGTCTAAAGCGGCAGCAGGAGCGTTAGCCGTACTTCTGCTCAAAGCTCTGCATAAAGTCTCGCAGTGCGGTGATCGCCGACAGCGTTTGAGCATTATAGATCGAGAAGCGCAATCCACCGGCCGAACGGTGTCCTTTAACGTCGGTGATTTGCGCTTGTTTGGCTTCCTCGATGAACTTTTTCTCTAACGCTTCGTTATTGCCCTGAATCCGGCAGACCACATTCATCAGCGATCGATCGGCCGGAACGACCGGGCAGGTGTAAAAGTCTGTCGCATCGATAACGTTGTAAAGCAACGCTGCCTTTTCCCCGTTTCGCATTTCAAGCGCGGTTAGCCCGCCCTCAGCCTCAATCCATTCCAGGACCAGAGCCACAACATAGATAGCGAAGGTGGGCGGCGTATTGTAGAGTGAGTTGTTTTTAATATGAGTCCGATACTGAAGCATCGTCGGTCGATCCTTGGGGGCTCGTTCGGCCAGATCAGGGCGCATAACCACGATGGTCACCCCGGCCGGACCAATATTCTTTTGGGCTCCGGCAAAGATCAGACCGAATTTGGCCACATTGATCCGGCGCGAGAGGATATCGGACGACATATCGGCCACCAGCGGGATATCCCCGGTATCGGGAAAATCTCGCCATTGGGTGCCAAAGATAGTGTTGTTTGAGCAAAGGTGAACATACGAGGCGTTCTCAGTGAAGTTGATTTCATTAGAGGCAGGCAGGCGCATAAAGTTTTCGGCCTCGGTGGAAGCAGCGATCTCGTAGGCTGCCACCTTCTTTAGCTCGTCGATGGCTTTCTGGGTCCAGACCCCGGTGTGCAGCACATCGACCGGGTTGCCTTGCAGGTACAAATTTAGCGGTACCATCGCAAATTGGAGGCTGGCTCCGCCTTGCAAAAACAGGACCACATAGTCATCTGGAATTTGAAGCACGCGGCGCAAGCCGGTCTCGGCGCGGTGCATAATGCTCTCAAACGCTTTGGAGCGATGGCTCATTTCCATAACGGACATGCCGGTGTTCTCAAAATTGAGCAGTTCGTCACGGATGCGTTCCAGAACGGGCACCGGCAAAACGGCCGGGCCGGCACTAAAGTTGAAGATACGATTGTACACGGTAATCTCCCTGTTGTGAATAACCGACGTTACACATTATAGCCGTTTCGGGCATAGTGTAAAACCTGGCTAGGCGGCAGAAACAGTAAGCTCGTAATAAAACTAGAGCCCAGAATGAATGCTGGGCTCTAGTTTTTGGGCTATTTCTTTTTTTAGGCGGATTAGATAGAGGGCCGTTCTGGGGGAGTCAGCCGATGTAAGTCAGCTTAACCACGTTTGCGTTTCTTGGCTCGAGCTCGGGCTTCGATCTGGGCCATAGAAGTATAATCTGTGGCTGAGAGTGCCCCTGAGGCTTGCCAGTGAGCGGGATCGAGGCAGATTTCCCCTTCCCCTTGTTCCTCAATCGAAAGGCTGCAACCGCAAATGAAGCAGCGTTCCGTTGGTGAGACCGTAAGATTAGTCTCGCCGTGGTAGCTTGAAGCCCTATCACGGCAGAGTTCCTCGGAGGGACGGGTGTATACAAACTCATCCCAATCTACACGTTGTGACGGTATAAATCCAATAAATTTAAGAATTTGACCAAATCCTAACATATGCAAAACCCAATGCCTGACTGAGGGATAAGGTTGGCCGAAACAGACTCGGTTCAACCGGAAATTCACCCCAGTATAAACGGTGTTTATTGTATTGACGGTTTGAATTGGGTAAGAAATCTGTTTGAGTTTGTCGCGGGGTCGGTAATGAAATGTGACTTATAGACTCTACACTAGGCCGGTTGCATTTCAGTTACAGAGGCTGGTCGAATTGTAAGGTCGCTGACATTTTTAAAAGTTGATTGAGGTTAAAATCAGGATGAAGATTTGCCAAGGTGACCAACCTTCTTATAATTACGCCTCGATACCTGTATTTCAGGTGCTAATCATGACCCGAAGCGATCGAAGCACAGCCCAATCTAAGTTGTCTAGCCACGTTAGCAGTGCTGCTTGTTGTCTGTGCTTGTGTTGTCCGCCGTTGAGACGGCAGATAGCTCGATTGTGCGCTGCATCCTGACTGTTCCCGGTTCCTGTTGGTGTGTCAATCCAAGCCCATCGAGCTAGCTCGATGGGCTTTTTGTTGTAAGTCCCGAATCAAAGTTGAGTTAGGAGAAAAAATGAAATGAGCAATCACAGCGAGTATGCCTATCCCGAGGCTTTAGTAAGCACCGACTGGGTTGCCGAGCATCGGAACGACCCGAACGTCCGGATTGTTGAGTCGAACGAAGATATTCTGCTGTACGATACCGGTCACATCCCCGGTGCCGTTAAGATCGATTGGGTTAGCGATCTCAACGACCCGGTCGTGCGTGATTATCTGGACGGCGAGCATTTTGCCCAGTTGCTGTCCGAAAAAGGGATTGGCCCTGACACCACGGTCGTTTTCTATGGCGACAAGAGCAACTGGTGGGCCACTTATGCTCTGTGGGTTTTCCGCCTCTTCGGTCACGAAAAGGTCAAAATCATGAATGGGGGTCGTAAAAAGTGGGTCGATGAGGGGCGTGAGCTGACCACGGAAGTGCCCAGCTATCCCAAGGCAGACTACCCGGCGCCGACCCGCGATGATAGTGTCATTCGGGCCTTTCGAGACCAGGTCTTGGCCCATGTCAAACGGAACGGCACGCTGGTCGATGTGCGTTCGCCCGGTGAATTTAGTGGCGAGTTGCTCCACATGCCCGACTATCCGCAAGAAGGCGCCTTGCGGGGGGGGCACATCCCCGGGGCGCGCAGCATACCCTGGGCTAAGGCCGCTAATGATGACGGCACCTTCAAATCCTTGGCTGAGCTAAAAGCGTTGTATGAGAGCCAAGGCGTCACCGCCGATAAAAACATCATTGCGTACTGTCGCATCGGTGAGCGCAGTAGCCACACCTGGTTTGTGTTGACCTACCTGCTAGGTTATCCTAATGTTCGCAATTATGACGGGAGCTGGACGGAATGGGGCAACGGGGTTGGCCTGCCGATTGAGAAGTAGAGAGCGGTAATTAGGAAAATAGATTTATTTGACTTCTATTGCAGCCGAGGCAAGTTATGAATTCTTTATCTGCTCGCAAAGGTGCAACTGATGCACCAATTTTATACTGCAACTGTAGCAAGCGGGATTATTAGTTTCGCTAATTCGGTTCGCCTACAACGAAGTTAAGCAACTAAATTAGAAGACCCATCCGGGCTCGAAACTGATACTCCCGCGAAGAGTTTTTCTCGCTTTGGGGCGAGAGGCTAGGAAAAGGGGGCTACGAGGTAATCTTTTCTTAGCAAAAGTAGTGGCAGCCTAAGTTGGCTTAGGGGCCATCTTCGCCGGAAACCGGTCACTCGACGACGCGGGTGGGTCTTTTTTTGTCCAAAATCGCCGACAGTGCCGCCGGCGGAGAGCCGTAAATATTAAACAATGAGTTAGGGGTGAGGTATCGCGCGATGAATGACACGGAGACTTTTTCTGAATTTGAATTTCTGACGACACCGCGCTTTGAGGCGAGTACTAACTACCAAGCGCTCAACCAGCAGTTGGCGGGGGAATCATTAGCCGGTTTCCTGGAATGGAGTCTGGCGCTGTTTGGTGACAGGGTCGCTCAGGTGACCAGTTTTGGCCCAACCGGGATGGTGATTTTAGACCAGTTGGCCAAACTGAGCCCCGGTATCCGAGTGATCACCCTCGATACCGGCTTCTTATTTGAAGAAACGTATGCTTTGTTCGACCAGGTCCAGCAGCGCTATCCAATCCAGCTCGATATTCGCCGATCAGCTTTGACCCCTGAGGCTCAAGCCCAAGCCTATGGAGACAAGCTGTGGGAAAAAGCGCCGGATCGCTGCTGCCATTTGCGCAAGGTTGTGCCTTTGACCGAAGTATTGCAGGGGTTGGAGGCCTGGATCACCGGTCTGCGCCAGGATCAGGCCTCGACGCGGGCCAATGTACCGCTCATCGGCTGGGATGAGAAGTACAGTCTGGTTAAACTCAACCCCCTGATCAATTGGAAACGCAGCGAGGTGTGGCGTTACATTGTTGAAAACAACGTGCCGTACAACTTACTACACGATCAAGGTTACGCTAGTATCGGCTGTTATCACTGCACCAAACGCACGGTCAACGCTGCTGACGAGCGATCGGGCCGATGGCAGGGGCAGCAGAAGATTGAGTGTGGTATCCACATCTAAATTGCTTCAGGAGAGAAGAAATGAAGACCTATCCGATTAACTTAGTGCTCGAGCACAAACTGGTTGTTCTCATCGGGGCTAATCACGAGATTGCCCGCAAGATTGAGGGATTGTTGGAGGTAGGAGCGCGGGTGCGGGTCATTGCGCCGGAAGCTCATTCACTGGTGTGGCGTTATGCTCAGGCCGGCCAAATTGAGTGGCTGGCACGGCCTTATCAACCCGGCGATCTGAGCGGGGCGTCCTTGGTCATCGCCAATACCGGCGACCAGGCCGTTCACGATCAGGTTTGGGCTGAAGGCCAGGCTAACGGGCAGTTGGTCAACGTCATGGACGTCATCCCGCAGTGCAACTTCCATGCCGCTTCGGTGGTGCGACAGGGCCAACTGACTATCTCGATTGGCACCGGTGGCGCGGCTCCGGCCCTGGCCGCCACCCTGCGCCAGCGTTTCGAAAAGGGCTTTGGCCCAGAATATGCCGAGTTTTTGGAATATGCTCAGGAACTGCGCCCCCTTGTTGCCGAGCGGATTCCCACTTTTAAGCGGCGGGCTGAGTTTTGGTACAAGCTAATCGAAAGCAATGCCATCGTGCTGCTGCGCAACGGCGAACGCGCTCTGTTCGAGGCTAAAGTGCAACTATTGTTATCGCTGTTTGAGACGGAAGCGGTGGAGGCTTGAGCACCGGCCGGTACTTTTGATCCTGATTTCACGAAAGCTAGAAGAACCAAAATTCTTTATCGAAGGAGAGAAAATGTTAAACGGTAACTCACCAAAATTGAGCTGGAAAGAGGCCCTGGCCGGCAAAATGTCGCCGACCTTGACCCAAGAGATCGATGATTTTGAGACTCAGATGGAGCTGCGCCGGCAGGGTAAGGTCGAGGAGAAGGTTTTTGCCGAGCTGCGGCTGCGGCGCGGCGCTTACGGACAGCGCTACGATAACGGTCGCCGGCACGACGGGGTCAAGACGCAGGAGATCGCCTTTCCTAACAACGACCTGACCAAAGGTCCCGACACCAAGTGGGAAGCGCCCGGCATGCAGCGCATTAAAATTCCGTTCGGTGGGCTGACCAGCGAGCAGATGGAAGTCCTGGCCGACCTGGCCGAAGAGTACTCCGACTCGATCCTGCACGTCACCACTCGCCAGGATTTCCAGCTTCATTTTCTGCTGCTGGACGATACGCCCGATATGCACCGGCGGCTGGCCGCGGTCGGCATTACCACCCGCGAGGCCTGCGGCAACTCGGTGCGCAATGTGACTGCTTGCCCTCTGGCCGGCGTCTGCCGCGATGAGACTTTTGATGTGACCGGCTACGCCAACGAAACCGCCCAGTATTTCCTCGGCCACCGCGATGTCCAGGACTTTGGCCGCAAATTCAAGGTCGCTTTTTCCGGCTGTGCCCAGCATCCCTGCGGCCTGACCTCGATGCACGATCTGGGTATGATTGCCAAGACGCGGGTTGTGGACGGCGTGGAGCAAAAGGGTTTTGAGCTGTACGTTGGCGGCGGGCTGGGGGCGGTGCCCCACCTGGCCAAGCTGTTCGATGAGTTTGTACCGGTCGAGGAGCTGCTGCCGCTCTCCCAGGCCATTGCCCGTATTTACGCTCGCTACGGGGAGAAGAAGAATCGCAACAAGGCCCGGATCAAGTTTTTGGTCAGCAAGTTCGGCATTGACGAGTTTCGCCGGCTGGTCTTGGAGGAGCGCCAGACCCTGGAAGACGATCCGGCCTGGACCGCCTGGTTGGACAACATCGCTGCCTACGATGAAGCGGCTTTGCCGGAGCCGGTCTCGGGCGAGCCACTCGATCTGGGTCAGGAATTTGAGCTGTGGAAGTTGACCAACGTCTACCCACAGCGTCAGGCCGGCTTTGCCACGGTCACGGTCGCCCTGCCGCTGGGGGACATCACCTCCCAACAGATGCGCGGCCTGGCCGATATCACCCGCCGCTTTACGCGCGACACGGCCCGGACCACGGTCGAGCAAAACATCGTTCTGCGTTGGATCCACGAGGCTGATCTGCCGGCGCTGTACCAGGCCCTGAGCCGGATCAATCTGCACGCTGCCGGCGCCCAGTCGATCGTTGATGTGACCGCCTGTCCCGGCACCGATACCTGCAAGTTAGGGATTGCCAGCTCGCGCGGCCTGGCCGGGGAGCTACGCCAGCGGCTGGCGGCCAAAGGTATGCAATACGATGAGGCGGTCCGCAACATCCGGATCAAAGTCAGCGGCTGCTTCAACTCCTGCAGCCAGCATACCGTGGCCGAGATCGGCTTTTTCGGCTCGAGCCGGAATGTCAACGGCTACCGGGTGCCTCACTTCCAACTGGTCCTCGGCGGCGAGTGGGATAACAACGCGGCTAACTACGGCCAGACCTTTGGCGCGGTCCCGTCCAAGCGGGTGCCGGAGGTGGTCGATCATCTGCTCAGCTTATATCTTGAGCAGCGTCAAAATGGCGAACGCTTTCGCGATTTCATCGTCCGGCTGGGCAAGAAGGAGATCAAACGCCAGATCGATCCTTTCACCGAGGTGCCGGCTTATGAGGTTGATCGCTCGTTCTACGCCGATTGGGCCGACGCCCGCGAGTTCACCATCGGCGATATCGGGGTGGGCGAGTGCGCCGGCGAGGTGGTCAGTTTAACCGATTTTGGGATTGCGGCGGCGGAAGGGCTGCACTTTGACGCCCAGGTGACCCTGGATGAGCGCCCCGACCAGGCCGGCATCGACAAAACCGCCGAATTGACTTTGCAGGCCATGCTCAGCGCGGCTCAGGCTCTGATCAAGCTGCAAAACGTCGATATTGCGGATGATCCAGCGGTGATTATCGACGAGTTCCGGCAGCGTTTCTACGACACCGAACTTTTCTTTGATCCTTTTGCCAAGGGTAAATTCGCCCACTATCTGTTCAAGGCCTACGAGCATCAAGCCAAGCCCAAGACCAGGGATATCGCGCTCCGGCTGATTGAAGAAGCCGGCCTGTTCATCGAAGCGGCCCACGCTTGCCAGGCTCGCATGGCCGAGAACGGGGCAAACGCCGTCGCCAATCCATTTAGCCAGTACGCCGGCCGGGTTAAACCGGTGGAGGCGTAAGAGAGGATCACCATGAGTATCCAACGCTTTTGCCTGAAGTTCTTTGCCGCGCCGGAAACGGGCTTTGATGATGCTATCTTTATCGAGATTTTTCATGAATGGATCCGGCTGAAGGCGGTGCCCGGCGTGCTGCTCGATGTGGCGGATTATCGGCACGTGCCGGACGGACCGGGAATTATGTTGATTTCTCACGAGATCAATTTTGCCATGGACTATGCCGAAGGTCATTTTGGTCTGCTGGCTCAACGTAAATTGGGGCCGGGCGAAACCCATCAGGCCCGTTTGCTCGACCTAATCCGAACCACGGTGACCTTCGGCGCGCTCTTGGAAGCCGACTCGCGGTTGGCCGGCCGGTTGAGATTGGAAGCGGGTCGCTTCCATTATATGGCCAACGACCGCCTACTCGCGCCTAACACCGAGACGGCCTTCGCGGCCCTGCGTCCGGATCTGGAAGCCATGGCCGGGTTGATCTATCCGGGCCGGCCGGTTTCGATCAGCCGGTTGGATAATGATCCTCGCGACCGGCTGACCGCCATCATTGAGAGCGGCTCATCCCTGACGATGCCAGCTTTGCTGGAAAGCGTCGTCGCTTGAGGCCGGCATTTTAGTCGGAGGGACTTGTGGCCGATCATAGACTCAAGCAAGTGATTGACCAGATCGATGCGGCAAACGCTCAAGATCCGAACCGGTTGGTGGTTAATGGCCAGGAACGGCCCCTCGAACTGGCGCACGCGGAAATGCGGACCGCCTGGATCCACAAGTTAAAAGGAAACGAGGCTTCGGAAGCGCTGCTCCTGGCGGCGCGGGGCCAACACCTGCGCCGCTGGGAGATTCCTCGGGAAACCTATCCGCGCGATCGAGCCGGTTATCTGGCCTGGCGCAACGCCTTAAAGGAGTTTCACGCCGAGCAAACCGGCGCGATCATGCGGGCAGCCGGTTATGATGAGGACACGATCGAGCGGGTCGAGCAGTTGATCTTGAAAAAGCGGCTAAAACTCGATCCGGAGGTCCAGGCTCTAGAGGACTCGCTCTGCCTGGTCTTTCTGGAAACCCAGTTTGCCGACTTCGCCAAGAAGGAGCCGGAGAAGATCATCGACATTGTGCGCAAGACCTGGCGCAAAATGTCGGCTGAAGGGCAGAACTTTGCCTTGCAGTTGCCGCTGAAGCCGGAGGCACTTACAATTATTAAGGAGGCCTTGGCTAAAGAACTGTAAAGCAACGAATCATCTAACCGTAACTAGCTCTCATGAACGATACCCACCCTGATCCTTCTCTCAACACCGCCGCTCGTTTCAACACCGAAACAGACTACTTGGCGCTCAACCGGCAGCTTGAGCGGCTCACCCTGGCCGAAACGCTGGGCTGGAGCCTCGAAAGCTTTGGCGGTAAGCTGATCCAGGTCACGAGCTTTGGCCTGTCGGGGATGGTCATTCTTGACCAGTTGGCTAAACTCAGTCCCGGTATCCGGATCATAACTCTGGATACCGGTTTTCTTTTTGCGGAAACCTATGCGCTGATGGCTGAGGTTCAGCAGCGGTATCCCATCCGGCTTGAAGTCTGCCGTCCGGCGTTGCCGCCACCGCTCCAAGCCCGGCTTCTGCAAGATGAAATCTGGCGGAGTACGCCCGACTTGTGCTGTTATCTGCACAAAGTCGTGCCGCTCGCCCAGGCGCTGGCTGAGCAGGCGGCCTGGCTCACCGGCTTGCGGCAAGATCAAGCCTCTACCCGGGCGGGCGTGCCGCTCATCGAGTGGGATGCCGGGCACGGCCTGGTCAAGCTCAACCCATTGGCGCGTTGGAGCCGCGAGCAGGTGTGGCAGTACATTCAAGTGCATCAAGTACCGTACAACCCGCTGCACGACCAGGGCTACGCCAGCATTGGCTGCCGGCACTGCACCCAACCTAGCAGCGATCCCGCCAACGAGCGCTCCGGTCGTTGGGTGGGCCAGGGCAAGGTGGAGTGCGGGATTCATTTGTAGAAACCCAAGCTCGAGACGCTTTGACCCACTCACTAATTTGGGCTAGAATCTAAGATAACAATACGATCCAATACCTAAACCCAACAATGCCTGAAATATGTAGATTCTACGGGATCATTATCCGCATTTTTACTGAAACCGGAGAGCGCCATCATACTCCGCATATCCACGTCTACTATCAAGATCAGAAAGCCGTTTATGGCATCAATCCAATTGAACTGCTGGCTGGTGAATTACCACGTCGCCAACAACGGTTAGTCGAAGCTTGGATGGAGCTTCACAGGGAGGAGCTGTTGGAAGTTTGGCGACTTGCCCTGGCAGGGGAACCCGTTAACAAGATCACTCCTCTGCAATGATAGTGAGGGAACAATTGTATGGAACATCTTTTAATCAATGTGGTTGATTTTGAACTGGTTGGACCGTATACCCTAAATGTAACTTTTGATGATGGTCAGACCCGGACCATTGATTTTGAACCAGTTCTATATGGTCACTATTATGGTCCACTGCGTGACCCCAATCTTTTTAATCAAGTTCGACTTGACCCAGAAATAGCCACCCTGGTTTGGCCCAATGACGCTGACTTTGACCCTGTAACGCTATACAATTGGCATCAAGGTGAAGGCGCAGAGTTGGCGAAGCGGGCATTACAGTGGCGGGAAACTCAATTAAACTCCTCATCTGCTTGAGACAGTTTACCTCATTTCATAGTCGAAGAAAGAGGGCTCCCCTTACAAGGTCCTCATAAATTTTGGAGTAAAATAAAAAACGTGAACCATTAATTTACGGTTCACGTTTTACATTTTATGCTTGGTAGTACATCAGGGACTGCTGTCTGTCCGTTGTTTACTGCCCGCCGGTCTCCTGCCCCGAAATAATTTGGAAAGCCGTGCCTTCGGCGGTGGTATAGATGGAGATGTTCAGCGTTTGCCCGTCGCGATCGAAGACGTAGTTCTCCATCTGGGTGGTGCCGTCGTTCATCTGGAATTGGCCTGACTGAGTAAAACCGAGCGCGGTCATTTCGGTTTGGAAGAATTCCGTCACTTCAGCCTGGGTGAGGCCGGTCTGGTACTGGGCCATCACCCCCCCGTCCACCGCCATCGAGAAGAGAGGGGTGGCCCCTTCCGGCAGGGGCAGCTCGAAGCCCAGATGCTTGGCAAAGTCGATCTCGCTGCCGAACTCGGCCTCGACGCCGCTGGCGCTCAAGATCGCCTCGGCTACCTCTTGGCCGGACTGCTCTTCATCGCCGGAAGCCACAGCCACGGCGGCCTCAGCCACTTGGGACACTTGGGAAGTTTGCTCAGTGATTTGACCCAGCCAGCCGCAGCAGAAACCGCTCACGGTTAGGGGTAAGAGGAAGATAATTAAGCTTTTCATGATATTCTCCTTTGGTTTGAGGCTAGGGTGGTGCAGGCGCCCTAGCGATTTAGTTTGGCTCTAGTCTATAGCCAAACGGCAATCTAGTCTATAGCTCCTATCTCCCTTTTTGTGACTCTAGGTGACGAAAGATTGGTTCAATCTTTAGATTGACTCAATCTTTAGCTTGACTCAATCTTTAAGATTGAACCAATCTGGTCAAAGTACCGTTACGGATCGGACAGCAGGGTGTAGCCCAACCCGCGATGGGTGACGATCCACTCTTGATCGGGGGTGACGATTTTGAGCTGGGTGCGAATATTGCTGACCATGCGGTTGAGGGGCTGGTCATCCAGGACCGGGTCATACGCCCGGCTCCAGAGGGCCTCGGCGCAGCTTTCGCGGGTGCAGATTTCATCGGCGTGGGCAAACAGATGCTGGAGCAGACGAAAT
Organism: uncultured Chloroflexota bacterium; assembly: GCA_937864185.1. Taxonomy (GTDB): domain Bacteria; phylum Chloroflexota; class Anaerolineae; order 4572-78; family J111; genus JAGRBY01. Next base: position 16,481 of record CALMIS010000328.1, on the reverse strand, counting down.
TGGCCGGGGGTCAGCTCGACTTCGACCTTGTCCAAATAAACCTTCAGCCGCTCGGCGTCGATAATCATCCGGCTGGCCCGCACGGTGCTGGTCGAGTTGGGGTCTTCAAACCGCAGCAGCGGTTCGGCCCCGCCCAGGCCTATTTCGTCTCCATCGCGCAGGAGCAAGGGCTCGCGCAGGCGTTGGCGCTGGCTGTTCATAAAAATGCCGTTGGCGCTTTGGGCATCGTAGAGAAAATAGCGACCGGCCTCATCCCGCTCGATCCGGGCGTGCAGCCGCGAAACCGTTTGGCGGGCGATCACCACCTGGCAAGTGGGCGAGCGGCCAAGGGTGCAGAGGTCCGCCTCGATGACGAACTGCGCCGGGCTGACATCGGCGTGGATGGCGATCAGTTTGGCGAAAAGTGAGGGGCTGGGCATGAGAGCCTATTATAGAAAATCCGGGCCTGGGAATCAAATATATAAGGAGCGACGGCGGGCGGAATCATTTTTCCGGGGGCGGAATCGTTTTTCCATCAGGCGCCCCTTGTTTCTGAGGGGGTGAGCTTGTGGTATACTGGTCCTCAGGTCATTAACTTAGCGAGGTAACGATGCCTTTCAAAACTATTATTGAACCGTTTCGGATTAAAACCGTCGAGCCGATCCGGCAGACGACGCGCGCCCAACGCGAAGCGGCCTTGATCGAAGCCGGCTATAACCTCTTTTTGCTCAAGGCCGAGGATGTCTTGATCGACCTGCTGACCGACTCTGGCACCGGGGCCATGTCGGCCGGGCAGTGGGCCGGCATCATGCAAGGCGACGAGTCCTACGCCGGGGCGCGCTCCTTCTTTCGCTTTGAGGCGGCCGTGCAGGAGATTACGGCCTTAAAGCACGTCATCCCCACCCACCAGGGTCGCGCCGCCGAGCGCATTCTATTCGGTTCCTGCCTCAAGCCCGGCGATATCGTACCCAACAATACCCATTTTGATACCACCCGGGCCAATGTCGAGTATCGCCAGGCCACGGCTTTGGATATCCCGACGCCGGTGGCCAGGCAGCCCCAGGCGGTCCATCCGTTCAAGGGCAACATCGATCTGGAAGCTTTAGAGCAGGTGCTGAGCGGCAATCCGGGCCGCGTGCCGCTGGTCATGATCACCGTCACCAACAATTCCGGCGGCGGCCAGCCGGTCAGCATGGCTAACATCCGGGCCGCCAGCGAAATTTGTCGCCGCCATCAGGTGCCGCTGTTCCTGGATGCCTGCCGCTTTGCCGAAAACGCCTGGTTTATCAAGATGCGGGAAGAGGGCTATGCGGACAAAACGCCGCTGGCCATCGCCCAGGAGATGTTTAGTTATGTCGAGGGCTGTACGATGAGCGCCAAGAAGGATGGGTTGGCCAATATCGGCGGCTTTCTGGCTTTGAACGATGATGAGCTGGCCCAGCGCTGCAAGAATATGCTGATTTTGACCGAAGGCTTTCCCACCTACGGGGGCCTGGCCGGCTACGATCTGGAAGCGATTGCCGTTGGGCTGCACGAGGTCTTGGCCGAGGATTATCTGCGCTATCGTATTCGCTCGGTTGAGTATTTGGGCGAAATTTTGGACCGCGAGGGCATCCCCATCGTCCAACCGCCCGGTGGCCACGCCATCTATCTGGATGCCAAAGGCTGGCTGCCCCACATTCCCCAGAGCGAGTATCCGGCCTGGGCCTTGTCGTTGGTGCTGTATCTGGAAGGCGGGATCCGCTCGGTGGAGATCGGCTCGGTGATGTTTGGTCACCAGCCGGACGGCTCCGAGAAACCGGCAGCGATGGAACTGGTGCGGCTGGCTTTCCCTCGGCGGGTCTACACTCAGAGCCACGTCGACTACGTGGGCGAAGTGTTGACCCATGTCAACGGCCTGCGGGAGCGGATCCGGGGGGTGCGGATGGTTGAGTCGCCTGAAGTGCTGCGTCACTTTAGCGCTCGCTTTGTGCCGGCCCACAAAGGATTGATTGGGCCTTAAGTTCTTCACCAGATCTCCATACTTTTCTTTTACCCTAAGCATAAGGCGACTTCATGGTCGCCGGTGGAGGGTAAATCATGAACAAGCCCAGAACGAACTATGGGTTGGATCTGGTTATTTTTGTTTTATTTGTAGCTACGGCTGGCAGCGGCCTGCTGCTCTGGTTGGTTGTTCCCGGCGGGCGCGAGAATCAATCCGTGACCTTACTGGGCTGGGCTCACCACGACTGGGTGGATCTGCACCTGACCGCCGGAGTCAGTATGTTGGTGGGGACAGCCGTTCATCTGGGGTTGCATTGGGACTGGATTCAATGTGTGGGCCGGCGGCTCTGCGGGAAGTTGGCTCGCCAGGCCCGGATCTACTTTTGGCTTGACAGCGGGATGCTGCTGGCGTTGGGGCTGATCGGTGCTTCCGGCCTGATTGCCTGGCTGGTACTGCCGGGCGGCGGTTATCGAGGTGGGCGCAATCCGGCCTTTGCGGCCACGTGGCTCGGCCTTAGCCGCCACGATTGGATCGAGCTACATTGGTGGGCCGGGCTGGCGCTGATGACGCTGTTAATCACGCACCTGGGGCTGCATTGGCGCTGGCTGGTCTGTTCCACCCGGCGCTATCTTCTGCCTCGCCTGCGCCAGACGCCTGCTGGTGCCAAACCCTAGCGGTAGAGCAGGTTAAAGGCCGTGATGTTGAGGCTATGCGCCTGGTGGGTAAAAGTGAGGACTTGAGGCTAAAAATTCAATTCGGCCCTAGGGAGCGTGAAATAGAAGGTACTCCCTTGCCCAAGTCGGCTTTCGATGCCTACTTGGCCGCCTAGCTTGGTGACAATACGCTGGACAATCGACAGGCCCAACCCGTGGCCTTCAACTTTGACCTGTCTGAGTCGCTTAAACTCGATGAAAAGTTGCTCTTGTTCCTCGGGTTTTAAGCCGGCACCGTTGTCGGTTACCCAAAAGCGAATAAATCCATTTGGCAGATAGGTGGCGCCTATCTCAATTCGAGGCGGGCGTCCTCCGTATTTGACCGCGTTGCTAATGTAGTTGTTCCACACTTCCTCAACCCAAGGGGCATACCCTTGAGCCATAGGCCATTCTCGGGGCATGAGCAGTTGAGCCTGGTACTCGGCCAACATGTGGTCGAGTTGTCCCCGGCTGCGGGCGACGATCTCGGCCATATTCAGGGGGGTGAGATCGACCTCGGTCTTGCGGATGTGAGCCAGCATAAGCAGGGCATCGGTATTATTATTCATCTGCTCCGCGGTTTTGATAATGGTCTGCAAATGCTGCTGCAGCGATGAGGACAAATAGCCAAACTCCTCAATTATTTCGGCGGCATTGAGAATCACGTTAAGCGGATTTTTGAAATTGTGAGCTACCGTCCGGGCAAAGGCATCAAGTTCGTGATTGCGCAGTTCTAGCTCCCGAATATTATTTTGCAGATCAGCTTGCAAACGTTGGAGAGTCAAATGGGTAGTGACCCGGGCCAAAACCTCTTTATATTGGAGCGGTTTGGTTACATAATCAACGGCACCGACTTCAAAGCCCCGCAGCTTGTCGGTAGTACTGGATAAGGCGGTCATAAAGATGACCGGAATGTGACGGGTGGTGGGTATTTCTTTTAGACGGCGGCAGACTTCAAAACCATCGATGCCCGGCATCATTACGTCCAGCAGGATCAGATCGGGTAAGGTTTGCTCGGCCTGCCGCAGGGCATCCTCACCATTGATGGCGACAAAGACCTCAAACCCAAAATTATCAAGATAGTGAAACAAGACATCCAGATTGGTTGGAGTATCGTCAACCAGAAGAATTGTGCCCTTGTTCTGGGAACCGGTATTGATCATGATTTTCCTAGTCTAAAAAGTAGGAGTGCGGCTGAGCAGCCATTCTTAATTTGTAGGGAGCGCTTCCACTTATCAGGCCGTGGCTCAATCAGGAAGCAAAAAATGCCTGCGTTCTATGATAACGATTTACGGTTTGTGGTGCAACTCTCAACTATGGTTTGCACTGACGTAAGGTCGCAGCAACTCGCGAATTTGATTCATTTGGTAGTTCCGTAATAGATCACTCAGTTCAGTGACAAACGGGCGATAAACCTCATCCAGGGTGGCCAATTCGGCCACCTGCTCCTTGATGCGCTTAACATCGCCTTTTAAGGTGAGATCAAACAGCAGATCAGCATAGGCTGGGGGTGGTCCAGTTAGAGGGGCTTTACCGTTGGTCCGACCGGCTGCCGGAGGGCGGCTAGAGTCGCGGGCCGGAGCGAATACCCAACGTAGTTTGAGCAAGCGGTCTAGCTGATCCAACAGCATCTCAAGCTCAACCGGTTGGGTTAAGTAGCCCAGGCGTCGATCCGCGCCGACCGAAGGCGGCGGACCGGGCACAAGACAGATGAGGGCGGTACTGGCAAGCTGAGGTACCTGTCTCACCTCCGCCACGAAACGATCAAATGGGGCAGTATGACCGCAACTCACCAGAATAGCATCCGGTTGTAGAGCTTTGGCCAGCGTCAGAGCTTCGCCAGGGGTGGCTTGAGAAAGAGTGAAGCCGAGTGGGGTCAACATCTTGACGAGCCTTATTTCGGTATCCGGTTGGTTATCGATAACCAAAATATTGCGCCGCCGGCCTTGATAACCGGCTACGGTTGGCCGCTGAAACTTAATTGTTTCCCGGCGAGTATCGACGACCGGCAAGTCGACATCAAACCAGAAGGTACTGCCGCAGCCCGGATGGCTACGGACTGACAGCTCGCTATTCATCATTTCAACCAACCGCTTGCTTATCGTTAAACCTAGGCCGGTCCCGTGCATGTTATTTTGGTCAATGCCCACTTGTTTAAACGGATAAAATATTTCTTGAAGATATTCCGGCTCGATGCCGATGCCCGTATCCTCTACCTGGAAGCGAATGAGGCCTTGCGGCTGCATATCGACCCGCAGAGTCACAGTGCCCTGGGACGTGAACTTAATCGCATTACCCAGGAGATTGATCAAGACCTGCCGGAGACGCTTCTCATCACCCTTCACGTGGCTCGGCAGTTGCTCGGAACCGCTAAAGACAAAAGTAATATCTTTTTCTTGAGCCCGGACTTGGAAAATATCGATCATGTTTTTGAGCATATTGGGCAGGTTAAAGTTGCTCTGGTGAAGCTCCATTTGCCCGGCTTCAATTTTGGAGAAGTCCAAGACGTCATTGAGCAAGGTGAGGAGATATTCGCCACTCTGTTGGATGATGGTCACAAACTCGCGCTGGTGGGGAGGCAAACTTTTATCCCGTTTAAGGATTTGAGCGTAGCCCAGGATACTGCTAAGCGGCGTTCTTAATTCGTGGCTCATATGGGCCAGGAAGGCATCTTTAGCCTGGCCGGCTGCTTCAGCGGCTGCCATAGCCTGGCTCAGGGCTTGAGCTGTCTCTTCATGCTTGGCAATTTCGTCTTGGAGCATCCGGTTTAACTGGACCAATCCGGCTGTCCGGTCTGAGATAAGCTGCTCCACCGGAACTTGGTTTGAGTCCGTTGGCGGCTCGGAGGCTGTTCTGGCCGGCTCGATCGCTTCTGCCAGGGCTAAAGCTCGACTCAACCGCCCAATCAGAACAATGCCTAGGGTGACGGTCATAATCAACAACCCGAGAGCTAGCAGCCGGCTGCTTGACAGGAAGCCCAGGCTGAGCAGGACGTCATGGGTTGTTACCAGCCAGAGGCCGGCCAACCCACCCAGCCAAACCGCTGCGTCAGGTCGTCGCTGGCGGGTGGCCAGCGCCAGCCGAGAAAGGATGTACGCTCCAAACAGCAGCAAAAGGATTGATAAAAGGGATAACAGGGTGGGGATGATCGAAAGCGGGGTCAAAAGAGCGACCGGCCCCAGAACGAAGCCACAGAGCTGAGCCACCGCCACCTCGATCCGAGAAATCTCTGCCGGGTAGATCCGGCCCAGAAACATGACCAGCAAGGGTAAGCTGAAACAAAGCAGGGTATAGCCGATCCAACCGGCGGCACTCACACTCAGGGCGGGCAACAGACCCAATATGACCTGTTGGCCGGTCAGGGTAGTGCCGGCGGCGGCCAGCAAGCTGCTGCCGCCCAAATAGAGCGTCTCAGGCTGATGGCGGTGTCTGGTATACAGCCCTAGCTGTAACAGACCGACGACGACCAAACCAACAGCGGAAAATAGCTCCAAAGCTATGGACCAGGAGAAGCTTGGAACAAGCAGGGCAACTTCCGTTAAGCGCCAGTTAAGGTGCAAACTTGGGAAAGAAAACCGCATCATGCTTTTAGTTCTGTTGCAGCCTGGACTAACAGGTAATGATTGAATGGGCCTGAACGACGAAACAGAGAAGCCTACAAGTCGAAGTTGAGATCGCAGGTCACTTTGGAGGAGGGAAGCCGGTGGAGTAGCCAGCTCTGTAAAGAATAATTCTAACTATTATACTACTAGATTAACTTCTCAGTCTATATTACCTTTGGGCACCCTCTCACGCTAAGTCTCTTTTCGCGTAGGGGAGAGGCTTGGCCGGCCAGTGAGGTTATCCTGATGGCGGCGGCGACGGACCGGCCTCTAATAGCTGGACTATGCCGGTGCTACCATCGACCAGGACCTTATCGCCGGTGCGAAAGCGTTGGGTAGCTTGCGGTACGTTGGCTACGGCCGGCAAGCCATACTCTCGAGCAATAACCGAACCATGCGATAGAAGCCCGCCGGTTTCCACAATCAGGCCAGCCGCCGCGTGCAGCAGCGCCAGCCAGGCCGGGGCGGTTGAGGCCATGACCAGGATGACGGCTTCCTCCCCGGGTTCAAAATCGGCCGGTTGGCGCACAACCTGAATCGTGCCCCGGGCCTGGCCTGGACTGATCGGTTGACCTACCGTGACCTCCGGCGTGCCGTCGTGGCGACTTAGAGCCTCATAGCCGGGTCGCAAGGTAGCGATATCGGCCTCCTTAATTAGAAACGGGATGTTAGTGGCCTGGTACGAGCGGTAGGTTTCCTGTCGAGCCTTAACCGTGGCCGATAACGTATGGACCAGCTCCGCCTCGGCGGCGAGCGCCCGTTCAACTTCTTCGAGGGTCAGCCAAAAGATATCCGCGGCCGAGTTTAGCCAGCCCCGATCGACCCAGATTTGTCCCAAAGCTAAGCCCCAGCGGCGGAGGGCAGTAATGAAGGCTGCATCCAGCCCCTGCCACTGCTCCTGAGCTTGCCGGAGGACCCGAGCCCGGTTGACCAGCAGGCGCAGCCCTCGAGCCCGCCACGGTGAAAGTTGTTTTGCCGTTTGCAGGGGCGGGTCCGGTACAGTAGATAATGCGGGCGTATCGGCTAGCTGGTAGACCAGAGCCAGTAAGTCACCGGGCTGCTCCTGATAGCGGGGCCAGGCAGGGTCGCTTGAGTAGGTTGCTCTCGTTTTGTAAGTAGTCAGAACCTGGTCGAACTGAGTCTTAAGCTCTGCCGGTAGAGTCTCGAAGGCGGGATAGTGAGTCAGGCCGGGCGCAGAGTCGGCTGTTGCATCAACTTGAGCGATGGCCGAGTCTCTCAGCGCCTGACTCAATTGGTGGAGAGCGTGATAGAATTTGTCCTGTTCCAAGGTTAACGTTGCGGCCACCAGATTGGTCATCACGGTCAACGGCGTGGCGCTCACCCCGGCTAATAAGTGACTACCCAGGCTGGTTAGGGCCCCGAGCGCCAGTTGGAGACCCACGCCCGTCAGATAGAGCTCTCCATACAGTTCGCCTTGGCGACGAAACTGCTCCAGATGAGTGGTCGACGGAGTCGCCGGGTCCGGGTTTCTTAGGGCCTTAATAAAAGCGGCCGTTTGCTGGGCCAGTTCATTAAGCCGGGTGGGTAAGACGCGGATCTCGCGCCAGATGGTCCGATACACCCGACGAGCCTGCCAGGCGCTTCGCCAATCGACCGCTAGCCCCGGCTCGCCGGAGACTGCATCAGGAGCACCTAGCTGGCGGAGCAGTTGGCCAGAGCTGAGGCCCAGTTGAGCCAACATCTCTTTTAACATCGTCACATTGAGATAGGGCTGGCCTAAGATAAACTTCTCATAAGGACCGGTGTAAGCGAGGTCAAAACTCAAGCTATTGAGATAGCGCCGCAGCTGCGGCTGCCCGTAGGTTCTGAGCGAAGCCAAGAGCGGTGACGGTAGTTCCGGAAGGGTGCCAGGACAACTAGCCCGGCTCCACTCTTGATTGAGCTGAGACGGCGCCCCGCTTTTCGTTGAAACGGGCCGAGTCTGCAAGATATGGAAGTGATTTTGTTGATAGGCCCACTCTACATCCTGCGGATCTCCCATCAATGCCTGGATCTGTTCCAAACGCTGGCCAAGCGTGGTCAACTGCTGCGCGGTAAGCAGCTCAGCCGGACCTGGTTGGGATAGGGCCCTACCCGATTTATGCTCGATCACGGTATAACCGGCCGTGCCGGTCGCTAGCTTGTAAAAATCGGGCTGTACCTGGCCGGACATCAGCGTGTCGCCCAAGCCCTGGACGGCTTCAACAATAATCTCGTCGCGGGCGCCGGTGAGCGGGTTAGCGGTGAAGGCCACCCCGGAAACCTGGGGTCGGATCATCGGCTGGATGAGCAGAGCCACCCGAATCGCCTGAATCGACATGCCATGCACCTGCCGGTACTTAATAGCCGGGTTGGATAGGGCCGAGGCCCAGCAGCGGGTGATAGCTACCGGCAGCATGGCCCGCGGTACCCCCAGTTCGGTGCGGTGGATGCCGGCAAAGGTCCGATCGCGCTGATCTTCATCAATGACAGAGGAGCGGACAGCATAAGTGTGGGAATCGGAGCCAAAGAGTTGGCTCAACTGTTTGTCCAAGAGGTCGGCCAGTTCTTTGTCTAACGGTTTGGCCTTGAGCGTGTCGGCCAGCCAATCGAGCGCCTCGGCCGTGACCGCCACGTCCGGGGAGCCCGCCCAGAGCGGGGTTAATCGGGTGGCGCGAATCTGCTGCTCAAAAAAGTGAGTGGTTAACACCAGACCCGGTAGGACCTCAAGCTTGTGACGGCGCAGCAGAGCCAAACGGTAAGCTTTGCCCCCGACAATAGCCAAGTCGCCGCCTTCGATTTCATCCAGATCGAGCAGAAGGCGCTCGGCGGACCTGAGAGGCGGGCTGGCAAACCGGTTTGGCTCAGGTTTGGTGGATGGTCTCATGGCGAATCGAGTTGCCCGTGAGCCCGGACTGGCTGGCCAGCGTTAGCAAGACGATCATGCCGGCGATGCCGCCGGTACAAATCATAGTGGCGTAATTGGGCGGGCTGGTAATCAGACTTAACGTCGGACCAACAAAAAGAAGCATCAGCGCCAAAATTAGGCTGCCAAAGAAACCAATCATCGACTGCAAAACAAGGGAGACGGTTACAAACAGACTGAGTAAACCAACAATGATAAAGCCCACGGTTGTAAAGAGGTCGAAGGCTTGAAAGGAGTTAAGGTCGTTGATCTCGATTTGGCCGCTAATAATAAAAGCTAGCCACTCGCCGGCAGAAATGATGCCGCCGCTTAAGAAGATGAGCGAGATGCCAAGCCAGAAAGCGATGATCAGCTTGAGCGGAACAGAGCGAGTTTTGGATTTCCCAGGACGGCTGGTCGGGCGGTTATTGGCCTTAGCCTTTTTAACCGGGGGGACCGGCGGCGCCATAGAAGGATAGGTGTTTAAATGTTCTAGCAACGCTTGTTTGGCCCACTGATTATTCGGATTCAAAAGTACCAAGTTCTCCAGGCAGACTCTCTTATCGTCTTGCCGGTCAGAAACCTTATAAAGCCAGTACCAGGCTGACTCGTTGGTCTGATCGTGCTCAACGACATCGAGCAGCAAAAAGCGAGCTTGTTCTAACTGACCAGCTTTGGCCGCAGCAACGCCTTGGTGCAACCATTGATCTAGTTCGTTGGGAGTGGCCAATGCTGTACCTACCGCAACAGATTGATAAGGTTAAGGCGCTATTTTCTAAACCTTAGTTCGCCTTGATTCCTTAGGATGATTCTAGCATTGGTATAGGGGATAGACAAGTGAAAAAGAGCTTCACTCTCACTAAGAAAAAATGACTATGCTTAACTCAAAAAAACTGCACGGGAGGTATGCAGTCTTTTTGAGATACTGAGGGGCACAAAGATAAGGAACTGATTTATGGCTGGTTTAACGAAAGCAAAACCAAAGACAAGTAGAAAAGGAGATGAGGTCAATGAATTCTTAATGGAAACCGAGATCTAGCAGATCTTCCGTACTTTCCAGCATCATCAAGAGATCTTCGCGGTTAATTCGCCAGTTACGGCCAATCCGAGAGGCGGGCAGCACGCCTTGCTTGCACCAGCGCCAAATGGTGACCCGGCTAACCCGGAGATAATTGGCGACTTCTTGCACGGTCAAAATTTCGTTCATAAGGGGTTGGGGCTGAACTACCATTTCCTTATCACCTTCGATCGAACTAAGACTAACACCTATGGGCCAGTCGTTTTTGTTACATAACCGTACTTAAACTATCACTAGTGGACTTAAGCGTGCTCTTACTATACCTTGTTTCTCCTCATTTGACTTCTGGCATTTGGGTTATTCTACGTATATCCATTGGCTTATTAATTCCCTGGCTGAGTAAGCCATATGGCTTAGGCCTCAAGTGGTCGAGACGCTACTCCCCGGATTGTTGTTTTTTCCGATCGATGCCTCTTCGTTTAAACTAATCAAGCCCAACTTCGTGGCCAGAACCGCTGCCTCGGTTCGGCTGGTGACGTCGAGTTTGTTGAGAATGTTGCTGACGTGGACTTTGATAGTACCGTTACTCAGACTCAGTTGGGTCGCAATCTCTCTGTTGCTTTCGCCATTGGCCACATGCTGTAACACCTGTTTCTCCCGCTCGGTTAGGCTGCGGAGGGGAAGGTCCGGGGCAGAGGGGGGCTCTTCCACGCGGTTGTTGACCAGGTGGGCGGTGACGCGCGGATGAATAGGCATTTCTCCGCGTTGAACTGACTGGAGTGCTTGCAACAGTGAGTCGCCCTCGACTTCTTTGAGTTGGTAGCCATCGGCCCCGGCTTGTATCGCGGCGGTCATCTTTTCCTTGTCGGCAAATGTGGTCAAGACAATGATCTTGATCCGCGGAAAGTGTCGCTTGATGGTAGCGATAGCGTCGATGCCATCGACTCGGGGCATAGCCAGATCCATCAGAATGACATCTGGCTGAAGTTCTGCCGCTTTTTCAAAAGCCTCCTGTCCATCTCTAGCCTCACCCACTACCTGGATCCCTGGCTCGGTACTTAAGATCATCTGGATGCCTTTGCGAACAACGGTGTGGTCATCAACAATCAATACAGAGATTTTTTCCATGAGTGCTTCCCCGTTTCTCAGTTAGATTATTGGTACTTTCTCAACAGATGGCTTACCCTGGCCGGCTTAGAGCCGGGCTGTGGGAAGGAGTGACAAGCTAACGCTCGTTGGTTTCGATAGAGATTTGAACCGTGATATGGGTTCCGCGTCCCGCTTCGGACTCTAAGATAATCTGGCCACGCAAAAGTTTAGTGCGCTCGTGCATCGTCCGCAGCCCAATGGTCTGGCCATGCAGTTTATCAGCAATATTGAAACCAACGCCGTTATCCTGAATTTCCAGCGTGACTAGATCGTTTTCTTCCAGTAGGGCTAAGTCAATTTTGCTGGCACTCGCATACTTGATGCTGTTCCACAAAGCCTCGCGAGCGATGAAGTATAAACCGTCTTGCTGTTTGATGGTCAGCGGTTGGGATAAATTTGAGGCAAATTCCACCCCGATATCGTAAAGTTCCCGCAGCCGGTGGCAGTGCTGTTCCAGAGCATTGACCAGATTTTCCTTTTCCAGGACTGTCGGATGCAGATGGTATAGATGCTCTCTCATTTCTCCGAGTGCGGTTTTAGAGAGAGAATGGACATGGTCGATGTTGGCCAGGATCTGCTCATTATCCACAACCGGATTTCTGCTCATTAGCCGCAATGAGGCATCCGCTGCCAACCCGATGCTGTACAGCGTTTGCGTCACCGAGTCATGTAAGTTGCGAGCCAGGCGGTGGCGCTCTTGTTCGATGGCCAGGTTACGGTTGTACTCGTGCAGGTACGCGTTCTCCAAGCCCAGGGCCACTTGATCGCCAAAGACGCCGATCACCCGCTGGTCACTGTCACTAAACGGCTGGTTGCCGCGCCACACCAGTAACACGCCCAGGCGCTTGCCGTGAATAATCAACGGTGAGCAAAGTACCCGGGTGGTGAGCGGGAGCTGGAGAAATTCATACAGGGCGAGATTGTCCGGGGTGGCCGACTCGCTGCTTTGCAGTTTCCGAAGCAAGAGCGCCCGCTTTATCAGCGACATTGGGGCCAGGAGACTTTGACTGACTGACGGCGGCGGCGAAACCTCGCCCGGCCTGGCTGCTTCCAGGGTATCGCCATCCTGGCTGAGGAGAAGCACACGAGCGCCCTCGGCCATGGTCATGCGCTGCGCTTCACTAACGATGAACTCCAGCAAATCGGGTAGTTTGGGTCTGCTCACCAGCGCCCGAGTGACCCCAAGCAGGGCCTGCATTTCGCTCCACAGCCGAGCCTCGCTGGCAGCAATCTCGGCCTCTTTCTTTTTGCGTTCGCTGATATCAACGGTGCTGAAACAGACCCCAATCACTTGTTCGTCTTCGGCGTAGACCGGGTCATAATGAAACTCAAACCAGTGATCCCGACGGTTGAGCAGCAACTTGCGTTCAAAAGCAATGGGTTTGCTGCCATTTAGGACCAAATCGACGAAGTAGCGCGTGCGGCCCAACTCCGGCTCCGGCACAAACTCAAAGAGAGACATGCCTTCCTTGACCGTTTGGTCCATCAGCAGCTTAATGCCTACCCGTGCCGCTCGATTCAGGGCTCGAATCCGTTGCTGGCGATCAATGAGGACAAAGGCCTGGAGACTGTTATCAAAGATGGCGCGTAGATTTTCCTCAGAAGCTTTAAAGGCGGCTTCGGCCCGCCGCCGCTCCTCCAACTCCTGCCGGGCTTTGTCGTACAACCGGGCGGTCTCGATAGCGCCGGCGGCCTGGTTGGCTAAAAACTGGGCCAGAGCCATTTCTTCATAAGAAAACTCATACTGGGCTTTCTCATCGATCACTTCGACCAGACCCGAAACATAATCGTGATACTCCATGGGCAGCATGAGGACTGTTTTAGCTCCCAGGCGTTTCAGGAACTCGGCCTGCGCCGGGTCAATGGTCTCTGTCTGTCCTACATCCAACTGCTGCGAGCGACGGCTGAACAGAACCTGCTTAATTAAAGGAGAGTCGTCAATGCTAAAAGGCTCTAACTTCACCTCCCTGCCCTTCGGCAGTCCATAACTGGCTACGGCTGAGGCTGTGCCCGAATCTTGATCCCAGGCAAAGATAATGCAGCCTGAAGCGTCGATGAGGTTAATCATTTCAATGGTCACGGTCTGGAGAATGTGTTGAATATCCAGACTAAAGGCAATCGTCGCCCCGGCGTGTTGGAGAGCCAGCAGCTTGCGATTCATTTCCAGGGCTTTGGCCTCGGCTTGCTGGCGCTCGGTCAATTCCTGCCTCACTTGAGCGATCAGACGGGCATTGTTGAGAGCGATGGCGGCGGCATCGGCTAAAGGCTGGAGCCGCTGCATATCTTCTTCACTAAAGTCAGCGGGGGTCTCACTGACCAGGCGAAGCAGTCCCAGGACCTGATCATCCAGGCAGATTGGGACAGCCACCATCGAGCGAATCCAGCCAGTTTCAGGCACGGTTACCCAGCCCGGTGTCGTCCGGGTGTCGATGATGAGCAGCGGCTGCTTGGTCTCAATAAGGCTGGCCTCTAGCCGGAACTTGGTCAGGGACTGTTTGAAATCGGCTACCGGGTCTCGAGGTCCGAAGCGCTCATAACCATGCCCACGGGCCACGATCAGAGTTTCGCCTTCAAGAAGGGCAATATCGGCCGCTGTATAGGAGACAACCCGCCTTGCCTGAAACAGAATCTCATCCAACACGGCCTCAGGCCGGGTTTGGGCGGTGAGGGCCAAAAAGACTTCGCCCAGGGTTTGGGCCAGAATGCGCTGGCGCTGCTCTTCCACCAGCAGCTTTTCGCGCTCCGCTTCGACCGCTTTACGCTGGGTGATATCGCGCGTATTTACGATAATGCCTTGAATGATTTTATCGTTGAAAAGATTCTGGGCCGTGCCCTCCATCGTCCGCCACGACCCATCGTAGTGGCGAAATCGGTACTCAAGCGGGACCCTCTCACCCGCTCTGTTCTGGGCTAGCTCCAGCCGTTCGCTGAGGCAGGCCACATCAGCAGGGTGAACCATCTCAAAAATCGTCTTGCCAATTAAGTCACGTGATTTATAGCCTAAAATGCGGAGAGAAGTCTGGCTAATATAGCGAAAGACTTGGGCCTGATCCAACTGAGCGATGACATCATTGCCGTTTTCAATCAGCGAACTGAAACGCTGAGCCGTTTTCCAGAGGTCTTCTTCAGCCCGTTTGCGCTCGGTGATGTCGCGGATAACGGCCTGAACCGCCGGCTGACCATTGTAGGTAATGGGGACGGCCGCAATTTCAACCATCACTTCCTGACCATCTAAGCGAATCAACCTCTGCTCGCGGAGCGAAACGCTGGTCTTAGCTTGTTCTAGCTCCACCAGCCGCTGCTTGACGCCGGCCAGATCATCAGGAGGGATAAAGTCGAGGACGGGCCGGCCTCGTAGCGCTTGAGGATCGTCGCTGCCGTACAGTTTGGCCGCCGAGGGGCTAACGAAGGCCAATTGACTATCAACGTAAATCACGACCGCATCAAAGGACAAATCGATCAGTCGCTGAAGCCGGTCGTCGCTCTCGTGGAGAGACTGTTCCATCTTTTTAAGGAGGCTGACATCGCGGCCCACGCCTTGGAACTCAATAATTTTTCCTTGGCCATCAAAGACAGCCCGGTTATGCCAGTGGAGCCAGCGCACCTCACCCTTGGCCAACTTGACCCGGTGCTCGATCGTGTTGGCCGGACTATCCTCCCGCAATGAGCCCAAATAGCCGGCCACCTTCTCGACATCATCCGGGTGGACAAAGGGCAGCAGCCCGGTGGCGAGAGCTGCCTGGCGGCTAATTCCAAAAAAACGGCAGAAAGCTTCGTTGACAAAAGTCAGCTTACCGCCGGGCAAAAAACGATAGATTAGCTCGGTTTGGGTCTCCACTATTTCCCGGTAGCGCGCCTCGCTGGCGGCTAAGGCGGCATGAGCAGCCGCGTTTTTCAGGGCCCCACCGGCCGATTGGGCCAACAATTCCAGTGCAGCCCGCTGCTCCTCATCAAGTGTTTCGAGCTCAAGGTACAGCCAGCCTTCGACCTGCTCGCCCGCCGGCAGCGGTAAGCAGACAGCCTCGCCGGGCGGGGCTGTCTGCCCGGGGTAAGGCGTGGGGCCGGGATCTGCCCCTCTTTCCAGGCTAAGCCAGCGCCGGACCGCCTCAGCTTCCGCCAGAGCGTTGACGGGTAAAGGCAAAGGGTAGTCCTCAACCCGGAGGCCGAGGAGCCGCGCTCCCCTACCGGCGACGCCTTCGGCCTCCACCAGCCAGTGCCCGTCGCGCCGGCGCAGTAGCAGGGCCAAGCGGGCAGCAAACTGCTCCAGCATCACGTTCAGCAGAGTGATCACTAACGGTTTGAACTCAATTTTTTGGGTGATAGTCTGAGAGGCGCGCAGAACGGCCAGCAAGTCAGGCACGATAAGCTCCTCTGGGTCACAAAAAAAGCCAGTTTGGCACTGGCTTTTATTATAGCAGATTTGGCAAAGGTTGTACCTAAGAGAATTTACCCATCTTAGCCATTACCTCTGACCCAGGTTAGCATCACGTCATCGACGTATAAGGCCGTAGGCTTGCCGGTGCCTCCCCGATTGAGGACATTGAAATAGACCAGAATGGTGCGTCCCCGCAGATTGGAAAGATCGTAGGTGCGCGTCTCCCAGTCTTGGGTGTTATTTAGCTCGTGGGCTAAGACTTTGATCACCCGGCGATATTCGTCCAGGATCAGAATGTTTTGAATATCGGAGCCCTGGCTGTCCTGGCTAACCGGCCAGACGCTAACCGTCAGGGTCACTTGGTCCGCTTCGGCGGGGATGGTGACTTTTTGCCAGGCCGAGGTGTAGCTGAATTGATCCGGCCCGCCCTCGATCCCGAGCTTGAGCGCCCGCTGGCCATTGTGGACTCGATCCGTCGTATAGCTCGCCCGGACCGGCGTATCGCCAAAGATCCAGCTCTCGTCCGTCTCAAAACCCCCATTCACGATCAGGTCGCTGGGACTCTGGCCCCCAAGATCCGGTGTTGGCGAGGGGCTGCTCGTTGGAGTAACAGAGGGCGGCGGTAGGGGGGTCGGGGTATCGGTTCCGGGCGGCACCGGGGTAGGCGTGAGCGTCGGCGGGGCGGCTGTCAACGTCGGCGTAACCGTGACGGGCGGCAGTGTGGTGGCGGTGGGGGGCATCGGCGGGACCCGGGGGAGGGGGGGCGTGGCCCGGCACGGCGGGGGGGGGGGGGGCCGG
>CALMIS010000327.1 GCA_937864185.1 uncultured Chloroflexota bacterium | reverse complement strand
CCCCCGCCCGGCCGGCCCCGGGGCTGCTGCCGGGGAGCCCGCGCCGGTCGCCCCCCCGCCCGCCCCGGCTGAAGCCGCGCCCGCCCCTGAGGCCGCTGTTGAGGAGCCGGAACTGGCCTACCGCATTGTCCATTTCAAGGTGTTAGGTGAAGGCGAAAATAACGGCGGCATCTTTAACAAAGGCGGGATGCATCATATTTTCCTGACCGTGCTTGATGAAAATGGAAATGGTCTCGATGGGGCGGTGGTCAAAGACGCCAACGGCAGTAGTTTACAGGTCGTGACCGGTGATAAAGGGCCGGGTAAGGCGGAGATTATGATGGAGTGGGAACCATTTAAACTTTACATCGCCGCCGATCCCAACGGACCCACCACCAGCGAGGTTTCCAACCAGATGAACACTGCCTATCCGCACCTCCCCGATGTGGTGGGCAAGCTGGGTGCCCTTGACAATGAAAACAGCGTCTGTCCCACCCTCGATATTCGCTGCACGCCGCCGTTTTATAACGTACACTTCTCATACGAGATTACCTTTCAGCGAGTGAAATAGGATGCTCCGGTCTTCACCGCTCAAGAGTCCGGGCTTGTGGCTCCTCCTTCAACACCTGGACTCTGTAGTTTCTACGTGGGTAGCTGGTTGCCTACTCCTGTACGCTCCTCACTAAACTCCGCCAAAGAAACCCGTAATTGTTGCCCTATTAAACAGTCGCAAGGAATGCTACAATAAGTTTGCTTGGTATTAACCTGAGCAATTATAAATCCATACCTTGGAGGTAAGTTTGAGAACGAACAAGCCGCTACCCTGGTAGCGCATTATGGTAGAGCGATTGTAAGTTAAACTTGAAATGTTCTTACTAACGCTGTCGTTAGTGCAGGTTGTTCAAGCTCGCTTTCCGGTAAACGCTCCTGTTGTTTAGCTCAAAAGCGTCGGATGATCGAGCCTTTAGCTCCTCGTAGCTTATTCTTCTTGTAAAACTTCTCCGGTCACTTTCATCTTTTCACCAGCTTGTTAGGCTTGAGTCGCGGTGACACCGCTTCGGCTCTTTAGCCTTCCGTCTCTAGCGCTTCAGTTCGAGACCATTCAACTCTCTGTCCCAGGGCCTCTTAAACCCTTTTCTTTCGGCGAACGGGTTATTTCTGCCTCTCTTGCTACCGAACGTAACCCGGTAAGTGTAGTTTTTGCTGATTGCCTTAAAAAGTTCTCTGTCGTAGCCGCTGCTCCGGAGAAAGTTCATCACCCGCTTAACCCTGCCGGCCCTTTAAGGACCCGGAGGGGCGGAGCCTGCCTCAAGAAGGCAAATTATTAGTCTAGATGGAGAAACGAATCTAATGCTAACAACAGCCCCTATCTCAACCTTAATCGCCCCCTATGGGGACAAACTGATTGACCTGACCGTTCCGGCCGCGCTGCTGGACGAGCGTAAAGCCTACGCCAACCAACTGCCTTCGCTTCAAATTTCCGCGCGAACGCTGTGTGATCTGGAACTGCTGGCCTGCGGCGCCTTCTCGCCCCTGGACCGATTTATGGGCCAAGATGACCACCAGCGCGTGCTCGATGAGATGCGTCTGGCCAACGGGTATCTGTTCCCCATGCCGGTCACCTTGCCGGTCAACTTAAATGCCGACCTTCGCCTTGACCGGGAAATCGCCCTGCGCGACGCCAAGAACAACCTCCTGGCGATTATGACTATCGAGGAGATTTACCAATGGGATCTGGTCGAGGTAGCCCGCAAAGCTTTTGGGACGGAAGACTTACGCCATCCCTTGGTCGCGGAGACGCACCGCTGGGGCAAATTTAATATTTCCGGCCCCTTGGAAGTCCTCCAGTTGCCGCGCCACCACGATTTTGAAGAACTGCGCCTGACGCCGGCTCAGACCAGGGAGAAGCTGGCGAGTTATGGCCACCCCAATGTGGTGGCCTTCCAAACGCGTAACCCCCTCCATCGCGTCCACGAGGAGCTAACCAAGCGAGCCACTCAGGCGGTTGATGGTGTGCTCCTGCTCCATCCGGTGGTCGGGCTGACCAAACCTGGCGATGTCGACTACTACACTCGGGTGCGGACTTACAAGGCCCTGGCGGCTAACTATTATGATGCCGACCGCATCCTGCTCTCCCTTTTACCCCTGGCGATGCGCATGGCCGGTCCTCGCGAGGCGCTGTGGCACGCGCTCATTCGCCGCAATTACGGAGCCAACCATCTCATCGTTGGGCGCGACCACGCCGGACCCGGCCTCGATTCGACCGGGCGGCCGATCTATGGCTCTTATGATGCCCAAGAGTTGGTCGACCAGCACAGCCAGGAGTTGGGGGTCAAGATGGTGCCCTTTAGGATGCTGGTCTACCTGCCTGAAGAAGGCCGCTACGAAGAGGTCTCGAAAGTGACCAACGGCAAGAAGACGGCTGCTATCTCCGGCACTCAGGTCCGAGAGGAGTATCTTAGCAACGGTAAGCAGCTCCCTGACTGGTTCACCCGGCCCGAAGTGGCCGATATTCTGGCCGACAGCTATCCGCCTCGCCACAAACAGGGCGTCTGTCTGTGGTTTACCGGGCTGAGCGGCTCGGGCAAATCGACCACCGCCGACGTTTTGACCGCGCTGCTGTTAGAGCACGGCCGGCAGGTGACCGTGCTGGACGGTGATGTGGTGCGGACGCATCTCTCTAAAGGGCTAGGTTTTAGCCAGGAAGACCGCGATATCAACATCCGGCGGATCGGCTTTGTGGCAGCCGAGATCGCCCGGCACGGAGGCGTGGTCATTTGTGCGGCCATTAGCCCCTATCGGGCTACCCGCAACGATGTCCGCAACATGGTTGGTCAGGATCAATTCGTTGAAATTTTTGTTGACACGCCGCTGGTGGTGTGTGAAGAGCGAGACATCAAGGGCTTGTACGCCAAGGCCCGCCGGGGCGAGATCCAGGGCTTCACCGGCATCGATGACCCCTACGAGCCGCCCCAGCACCCGGAGCTGACCTTGTCCACCGTGGAGACGACGCCCGACGACAATGCTCGAATCATCTTGAATTACTTGATCGAGCACGGGTTCGTCAAAGAGATTGGCTCAAAGCTCCACAATTTAGGTAAGAATGGCCATTAATCAAGTTATGAGGGGGAATAGAGACTTACGTATGAAAAACTTTATCTGGTGGCACAGTCATTTTGGATCTTTTCAACCGTCATACCCGGCGGTTGGGGCTCGATGTTTAGGTTACTGTTTCTCCGCTTTGCTGGTTTCAGCCCTGACCTGGTCAGGACAAGCTCAGTTGCCGGGTGGACAGACACCGGCGGCCCATGCCCAGTCAGGCCCGGTTTACTATGTTAGCCAAACTTCAGGCAATGACGACAACAATGGCACCTCGCCCGAGACCGCCTGGCAAACGGTGGCTCGCGTCAACCGCACCCGGTTTTCGCCTGGCGACACGGTTCTGTTTCAAAGCGGCGGCCAGTGGAATGATGAGCTAAAAATTGAGTCAGCCGGAAATGAAGCCCAGCCGCTCAAGTTCGCCAGTTACGGCGATGGACCGGCCCCGGTGCTGCGACAGGTGGTCGTGCAAGGAGATTATGTTGTGATTCAGAATTTCACCATCGATCATCAGAAAATGGATGACGAGGCGGTGACGGTCAAGGCCAAGTTCGTAACGCTGCGCAATCTGGAAATTCGCAACGGCACCGGCGACGGCATCGGGGCCCGTGACGCCGATGGCTTGCTCATTGACGCCTGCCATATTCACCATTTTCTAAGCGGTTCTTTTGCCAAGCAGCAAGATGCTCATGGCATTGAAGCAGTCGATGTCCAGGGCTTGACCGTCAAGAACACGGAGATTCATCACGTCTCCGGGGATAGCTTCCAAGCCGACCCTGCCAGAGGCCCTAACGTGTCGAGAGAAATCTTAATTGAGGATTCGCATTTTTGGACTGGGCCACTCCAGGAAGATTTCAACGAGTGGAAGGCCGGAGAAATACCGGGCGAGAACGCGATTGATACCAAAGTGGCGCTGGACGGTTGGCAGGATCTGCCCCGCTCTACACTCACGGTGCGTAACCTGGTGGCTCATGGTTGGGTGGATGATGGCTCAAACGAGCGTCGAGCCGTGTTTCATCTTAAGGAAAAGATTAACGCGGTTTTTGACGGCGTGACCGTCTATGATGCCCAAATTGCCTTCAGGATTACCGGGGCCTACGGCAATGCCAATGTTACGCTCAAGAACGGCCTGATCTACGATGTGGCCAACGCCATTCGAGTAGAAGAGGATCTGAAAGATCTCAAAGTCTACAATACTACGTTTGGCTATCGCATCGATAAGCCTTTGCATGTTGCCGTTGGCGGGGACGGCAACATTGCGAGCTGGGAGTTTCGGAACAATGCTTTTGTAGACAAAAATCCGCCCGCCGAAATCGCCCATCCCAGCAATAAAATGGCAGCCGGGGCAGATTTCGTCAATACTGAGGGTCGAGATTATCAACTCAAAGTGGGTTCCGCCCTCATTGACGCCGGAGTCTTATTGGCGGACGTCAATTCGGATCGAAACGGCACCCCCCGGCCCCAGGCTGCCGCCTTTGATGTCGGCGCCTATGAGTTTACGTCCCCTTAACCCATGAGGGGCCTGTACTTCACCTAAGCTAAGAGTCAATCAGTTGAAAGGGACCTCCCTTGTCTGACAAATTCCAACAAAAAATAGCCCGGGGCATCATCTGGTCGGCCACCCAAAACTGGGGCAGCCAGGGCATCTCGTTTCTGGTTTTCTTGATCTTGGCCCGGCTGCTCACCCCCGAAGCCTTTGGCCTGGTGGCTCTGGCCTCTGTTTTTACGGCCTTTCTCCAGATCTTTCTGGATACCGGCTTCAATGACGCCATCGTGCAGCGAACCCATGTCGATCGTGAACACTTGGATACAGCCTTTTGGACGGCGATTTTGATCGGCACCGGCTTGACGATCGCCGGGATAGCCGGGGCCGGCCTGGCGGCGAGCTTCTTCCAGGAGCCAACCCTGGCGCCGATCATTAGTTGGCTGTCCCTCAGCTTTTTGTTTAGCGCCCTAAAAAGCACCCAGCAGGGAGTGCTGCGCCGCCGGCTCGCCTTCAAAAGTCTGGCAATCCGGACGCTCATTGCCACGCTGGTCAGTGGTTTGGCCGGGATTACGGCGGCCTTTATGGGGTTTGGGGTCTGGAGTTTGGTGATCAAGAGCTTGGTCAACGGCGTCGTTGGGACGGTGGTGTTGTGGCGGGTGAGCGATTGGCGACCGGGCTTGAGTTTTTCCAGAGCGCACTTCAAAGAGCTGTTTTCCTTTGGCATTAATATCATCGGCATCAATATCTTGAACTTTTTTAATCGTCGCTCTGACGATCTGCTGATTGGTTACTTCTTGGGGGCCACCACCCTGGGCTACTACAACATCGCTTACCGCTTGCTGCTGATGGGCACCAATCTCCTCACCGGCGTCATTAGTGCCGTGGCGTTTCCGGCCTTTTCTCGCCTGCAAAAGGAGCCGGAGCGGCTGCGGCGCGCCTTCTACACGGCCACCCAGTATACCAGCCTCATTTCCTTTCCGGCTTTTATCGGGCTGGCCGTTTTGGCGCCGGAACTGGTGCCGGTGGTCTACGGTCCCCAGTGGGCGCCCAGCATCCCGGTGATGCAAGTCTTGGCCTTTATCGGGATCTTGCACTCGATCTTCTACTTCAACAGCTCGGTTATCCGGGCCCTGGGCAAACCGGCCTGGGTGTTGGGCATCGGGGTGTTGAACGCCACGGTCAACTTCACCGCTTTTCTGCTGGTCGTCAGGTGGGGGATCGTGGCGGTGGCGATGGCCTACGTCATCCGCGGCTATCTGCTCTCGCCGGTGCCGCTGCTGGCCATCCGCCGCTTAATCCAACTCGATTTTAAGTTGTTCCTGCGGCAGTTTGTGCCGCCGTTAGTTGGCTGCCTGTTCATGGTAGCGGTCATCTTAGGCTTAAAGCACGTTTTGGCGGACGCCGTCTCACTCTATTGGCAGCTAGGTCTCTATACTCTGGCCGGGGCGACTACCTACCTGTTAACCTTGCAGTTGATTGCCCCCGCTCTGCTGCGCCAGCTCTCGAGCCTGGTGAATTCCATCTTACCCAAACCTAAGTTGAGGCGTGTATGAACCCTTTGTTGTCAGAACCCACCGATCTTGATCATCCCCTGGGCTGGCTCCGTTTGGCCAAACAGACCAGAAAAGCAGATCTAAGACGGTATCCCTCAAAAAATGAACCGCTGTCGCTGAAGCGGTTGTGGGCCGGGGTGGCGCCCAACCTGCGACAACCTATTTTTCTGATCGGCTCACCGCGCTCCGGCACCACCTTTCTGGGCCAATGCCTGGCCGCTTTACCCGAAGTTTCCTATCACTTTGAGCCGCCTATCACCAAGACGGCCGCCCGATACATCTACCAAAACCGGTGGGATTTTTCAAAGGCCAGACTCTTCTACCGCCAGGCCTATGGCTGGCTCATGCGGCTCCATTTTGATGGGCACTTGCGCTTTGCCGAAAAGACGCCGCGCAACTGCTTCATTCTCTCCTTTCTCTACCGGGTTTTTCCGGATGCTCAATTCATCCACATCATCCGGGATGGCCGGGATGCCGCCCTTTCCCACAGTCAGAAGCCGTGGCTGCAAGCGGCCTCGGCCAATTCCGGAAAACGGGAGACCGGTGGCTACCGCTATGGCCCCTATGCCCGCTTTTGGGTCGAGCCGGATCGCCGCCGGGAGTTCGAGACCACAACCGATTTGCACCGCTGTATCTGGGCCTGGCGCCGCCATACCGCCAGCGCGTTGGCCCAAGCGAGGCATCTGCCTCCGGCCCACTATCACGAGCTGCGCTATGAGGCTCTCATCGCCAATCCCCAAGCTGAGGCAGAGCGCCTACTCGACTATCTGGGCATCTCGTCGGCCGAGTCTCGGCGCCGCTTTTTTGAAGCGGTAGGCCAGGCTAAACCAAACTCGGTGGGGCGCTGGCGGATCGAACTATCGAAGCCGCAGTTTGAGGAGGTCGAAGCGGAAGCCGGTTTTCTGCTGGAGAGGTTGGGCTATCCGGCCGGAGAGGATGGGGGCTATGTTTAGCAACTCGCCTGTCTTTGTGGTTGGCATGCCCCGCTCCGGCACCACCTTAGTGAGCGCGATGCTCTCGGCCCACCCCAACATTGCGATTTCGCCGGAGACTCACTTTTTGCGCCAGTGGCTGCGAGATTATGGCCATCTTGATGTGCGCCGCCCGGAAGACTTTGACCGCTTTTGGCACGATTTCAGCCGGAGCAAACACTTTAGGGATTTGCAGCTTGAGCCGGAAGTCACTCGCCGGCGGATTCTGGCTTTGCCCAGGCCTGATTTTCGGCACATCTTCATCACCCTGCTGCAGAGTTACGCCGATTCGCTGGGGAAAACGCGCTGGGGCGAGAAAACTCCCATGCACGAGCGGCACCTCGACCTGCTTCTGGACTGGTTTCCCCAGGCCAAAATCGTCTACCTGCTGCGCGATCCTCGCGCCGTGATCGCTTCGTTGCTGAAGGTGCCGTGGGCGACTCGAACGGTTGAGCAGTATGCGGTCCGTTGGCACGCCAGCGTTCAGAATATCGGCCGCCGGTCGACCGATGCCCGCGTCCAGGTGGTTAAGTACGAAAATCTAGTGCAGAGCCCCGAGCTTGAGCTGCTCCAGTTGTGCGGTTTTTTGGAAGAAGCGTACTTGCCCTCGATGCTGGCCTATGGTGAAGCGGCCAAGAGTCTGGTTTCCGGCGAAACGTGGAAAGCGGCTGCGCTCCAGAGCGTCACGACGAGCAGTATTGACAAGTGGCAGACTCAGCTATCGCCCCAGCAAGTCGCCAGCATCGAGCATATTGTCGGACCGGAGATGCCGGCTCACGGTTACGAGCCGGTGACCGCCGGACTTAACCTGCTGCAACGCTCTGGCCGGCGCCTGACCAAAGCCGGCCGGCTGACCTTTAAGTCATCGCGGCGCTGGGCTAAGAGACTGTTAAAGCCCCCGGCGTCGGAGATCGGTTGAAAGCCAAGGTTATGAAAATTGTGATCACGCCTTTTGCCAAGAATTCCTCAAACCCCTATCTCAAGCAATTGCTTGAAGCTTTAGAGGCGAGAGGCATAGAGGTCCAAACGGCTCCGGGTCGCTCTCTGTTCGGCCTGTGGCGAGCAGCCTTGAAGAGTGGCCGGCCGGATGTGGTCCACCTGCAGTGGCAGCACCTCTTTTTTCAAGGTCAGACTCGGGTTCAAGCCATCTGGCGGACAGTGATCTTCTTTGTTCAGTGGGCAGCGCTGCGCCGGCTGGGGGTTCGCTTTGTTTGGACGGTGCATAACCTGGTTGATCACGAGCAGGCGCAGGCCAGGTGGGAACGACGGGCCTGCCGCTGGCTGGCCCAAGCAGTCGATCGGCTCATTGTTCACTGCCCGGCGGCGGTGAGAATTGTAAGTTCAGCCTATCAGACGCCTCCGGAGAAGATCAGCGTGGTCCCCCATGGGCACTATATTGACCGGTATTCGCCCCCGCTGCCCCAAGCTGAGGCCCGGCAGCGGCTCGGCCTGCCGCTCGAGGGGCGGATCTTCCTGTTCTGCGGGCGGGTCAGGGCTTACAAAGGCGTAGACCGGCTCCTCAAGGCTTTTGCCGCCCTCGATGCCAAGGACGACGTCCGGCTCTTGGTCGTAGGATCTCCTACGCCGGCCGCGTTAGGGCAGACGCTCTCTGTCCAAGCTGCCGCTAATCCGCGCGTGATCACCCGTTTCGAGTTTATCCCTGAAGAAGCGCTGGTTACTTATCTCAGCGCCTGCGATCTGGTGGTCCTACCTTATCGCGACAGCCTGACGTCCGGGGCGGCGGTGCTGGCTGCTTCGTATGGGCGTCCGGTCTTGATGCCTCGGTTGGGCTGCATGACCGCTTTCCCGGCCGAAAGCGTCATCCTGTACGACCCGGAGCAACCCGGCAGTCTACGTGCAGCTTTAGTCCAAGCCTTGGCCGCGCCGCTGGATCGGATGGGCCGCGCTGCCAGGGACTATATCGAGCAGTTTTCCTGGCCGCTGGTGGCGGCTGAGACTTTTGGGGTCTATCAGTCAATTCTGGCCAAGGCGCCTCAGCCGGCGTTGTCCTTTGCCCGCCGGCATGATGGTTGACCGTTGGAGAAGAGTAGGGAGTACAATGAAAGTAATTATCACCCCGGTCTATACCGGCAACACCCATATGGAACTGCTCCAAGAGGCACTTCAAAGCCGCGGGCTTGAAGTGCGGTTGGCTCCGTATTCAGGCCGTTTTCCCCTCTGGCAAGCCGCCACCCAATTTGGCCGGCCGGATGTCTTCCATCTGCAGTGGCAGCATCGTTTCTTCACGGCCGCTACCCCGCTGCCAGCGCTGTTCAAGACACTCCGATTTTTTCTGCAATGGTTTAGCTTGCGGGTACGAGGGACCCGCTTTGTCTGGACCGTGCACAACGTGGTCAATCACGAGCGGCATCAAGCCCGGTGGGAATTGGCCGCCTGCCGGCTGCTGGCCCGATGGGTCGATCGAGTCAATGTCCATTGCCCGAGCGCCGTGCCGGCGGTCGCCACGGCATACAAACTCAGGCCGGAGCGGATTCAGGTAGTGCCTCGCGTTCATTATGCCGGCCAGTATCCCGAGACTTCGATGAAGGCCGTGGCCCGGCAAAAGTTGGGGTTGCCCACCGAAGCGCGTCTCTTTCTCTCGTTTGGCATGGTCCGGCCTTATAAAGGCCTGGACCGCCTGCTTGCTGCTTTTGCCCAGCTTCAAAATGATGAGCTGAGATTGATCATAATGGGTAAGCCGAAACCCGCCGAACTAGGCCGGACCCTCGCCGCCCAAGCCGCGGCCGACCCGCGGGTCATTACCCGCTTCGAGTTTATCCCGGATGACCAGCTCAGCCTGTATCTGAGTGCCTGTGATCTGGTCGTGTTGCCCTACGCCGACTCGCTGAATTCCGGGGCGGCGGTGCTGGCCGCCACGTTCGGCCGCCCGTTGTTGATGCCCAAGCTCGGCTGTATGGCCGACTATCCGGAGGCAGCCGCCATTACCTACTCTCCCAACGAGCCTGATGGTCTTCGGCTGGCCCTGGAAAAAGCCGTGCTGCTCTCCTTGGAGCCGATGGGACTGGCCGCCAGACGTTTCATTCAGCAGTTTTCTCCTTCACTCGTCGCCGATCAGACCATCGCTGTTTACCAATCGGTTTTGGGGCGCGAGGCCACGGCCGTGGAGTTATGGGGGTACGAGCAGTGAGTCAGGTTGGAAATCATCCCACCTTTAGCGTGATCTTGCCCACTTACAATCGGGCTCATCTGCTGGCCCAAGCCCTTCAATCGGTCCGGGAGCAGACGGATCAGGATTTTGAAATTATTGTCGTTGACGATGCCTCCACCGATCAGACCCGGTCCGTCGTAGACACCCTGGCCAGTCCGCGCCTGCGCTATATTCGGAATTCTCAAAATCTGGGCGCGGCCGCGTCGCGCAATATTGCCGCTCAACAGGCCCAAGGCCGGTATTTGGCCTTTCTGGACAGCGATGATCGCTGGTTGCCGCTTAAGTTAAGCTGGCAACGAGAGAGATTTTCCGCCGGTACTAAGGACAACCTGGCGGTCGTTTACGGCAGCGTGCTTAAGGAAAAAACGGACGGCCGGCAGGAACTTCAGCGAGCCCGCTATCGAGGGGACGTTAAAGACATCATCTTAACTTACAAGGGCGTTGTGACCGGTTCGCTCAGTAGCGTGGTGGTTGAACGCCAGGCTTTTCTGGCAGTAGGCGGCTTCGATGAGAAGCTGCCGGCCCGGCAGGATTACGAGCTGTTTTTGCGCATGAGTTTGGCCGGCTACCGGTTCGATTTTGTGGCCGAGCCGGTGGCGATCAAGCAAATCTTCGGTCAAGACCGGATTACGGCCAACCACCGCAAAAGAGTCTTAGGCGCCATCTATACTTTCAAGAAACACAAAGCCGTTTTCCTGGCCGCCCGGAAATCGGATCACTTCGAGAGTCTGATGCGAGCCAGCGAGCGTCTCACCTACTTGAACCATCCCCGTTTGTCTTACCTGGTCTACCGGTATGTCCTCAAGCACGCCCGGCCGCCAGCGTGGAATAAAAAATATTTGGGCTTTTATCTCAAAATACCAAGCCTGATCGTGGCCCGTTACGCCATGAACCGCTTGGGTCGAATAAAGTAGTTGGCTTTCCCGTTCAAGCCCAGGTGGAAAGCCTTCGGGAGAAAGAATGTGACCCTACAACCTAGCGTTAGCGTGATGATGACCGTCTACAACGGTGAAAAATATGTCTCGCAAGCCATCCACAGCATCCGCCGACAAAGCCTGGCTGATTTTGAGTTCGTCATTGTGGATGACGGCTCCACCGATCGCACTCCTGAACTGCTGGCCGAAGCGCAAGCCCGGGACTCGCGACTCAAGGTTATTACCGCAGCCCGGCTGGGCCGGGCCAAAGCGCTCAATCTGGCCTGGCGAGAGGCGAGCGGGGCCTACATCGCTAACTTGGATGCCGATGATCTGGCCGAGCCCGCCCGTCTGGAAAGGCAGCTCGCTTATTTGCAGCAGCAGCCCGACATTGGGTTGCTGGGCACGGCCTGCCGGGTCTTGGATAACAAAAAGGAAAGTGAGCGGGTGGTTTACCAACCACTGACCGATGCCGAATTGCGGCGGCGGCTGGTCCGGCAAAACCCGTTTGTCCACAGCTCGGTGATGATGCCCCGGCGCGTCCTGGAAAGTCTGGGCGGCTACAATGAGCACTTCCGCATCTCCGTTGACTATGAACTGTGGGTTCGCCTGGCCCAAAAATACCGGCTGGCCAATTTACCGGATGTCCTGACCGCGAAGCGAGTCCATTCCCAGGCCTATTTTCAGCGCCGGATTCTAACGTGGGACAAATGCAAGGCCCGGATCGTGATCCGTTGGCAGGCCTGGCGGACTCTGTCCAACTCTGCCCTGGATTTTAGATTTGTGATACTGGAGCCGGTGAGCCGCTGGTTCTTCTCTTGGGCCAGTAACGCTTCGCGTTTCAACCCTCCGCCGCCCAAGTGTTCTATGATGATTGAAGGCGAGTACGAGCCAAAATAGGTGAAGCTAATGACTTTTCCAAATTTTCTAGTAATCGGTGCGGCTAAGTCCGGCACCAGTTCGCTCTTTCGTTACCTGGGGCAACACCCTCAAATCTACACCCCGCCCCGGAAGGAACCCGGCTTCTTTGCCTTCGAAGGCCAGCCGGTCTGCTTTGCCGGCCCGGGCGACGAGCGGCGTAATCGGCTGGTCGTCACCGATCTGGCCGCTTATCGGGCTTTGTTCCAAGGTATCACTACGGAAAAAGCTGCCGGGGAAGCCTCGGTGGTGTATCTGTATAGCCCGACCGCGCCCGACCGGATTAAGTTCTATCTTCCCAAGGTTAAGCTCATTGCCTTGCTGCGCAATCCGGTCGAACGCGCCTTTTCCAGCTTTTCCCACCTGATCCGGGATGGGCGGGAACCAATCCTCGATTTTGCCGACGCCCTGCAGGCTGAGGAGGCTCGGATGCGGGCCAACTGGCAGTACTTGTGGCACTACAAACAGCTCGGCTTCTACCACGCTCAATTGAGTCGATACTTTGAACGGTTTCCCCGCGCCCAACTGGCCGTTTACACCTTCGATCAATTTAGCGCCGATCCGCTGGGGACGCTGCAAAGTATCTTTGACTTTCTGGAACTGGACAGCCACTTTGTTCCGGACACTTCCCGGCGGTTCAACCGCTCGGGCAGGCCCAAATCAAAGCAATTGCACCGCTACTTGATGCGGCCCAGGGGCAGCCGCTCCCCGATGCGTCTCTATCTGCCGCCGGCCCTGCGCCGCTGGCTCTACGATACGGCGATGCAGTGGAACATCACCCCCTCCGTCAAACTGGACTTTCCGGCCGAGACGCGGCACTACCTGACCGAACTCTATCGCGAAGACATCCTAAAGCTGGAAAGCCTGATCCAACAAGACTTATCAATGTGGTTGGTCGGTCAGGCAGTCCGGCCGGTCGCGGTGGGGTGAGTGGTGAAGATGCGCCTTAACCTGACTAGCCTCGGTCACAACCTGGAGAAGGTTTTTGGAGTCGTCGCGCTCATCTTGTTTACCGGGGCTTTCTCCCACTTCTCGCGGCCCGAGGCAGTGGCGGAAGTGGGGGCTCGAGCCGGGAATAGTCTGGCCCAAGTTGTTTTTCTGGTCATTCATCTCATCACGCTCGGGTTGATTGGACTGCGCTGGAAAAAAGTCCTCAACCGGCTCATTAGCGCCGATAAGTTTTTGTTAGGTCTGGTTGGCCTGACCGTCATTTCGATGCTGTGGTCCGCTGCCCCGGAGGTGACGCTCCGGCGGAGTCTCGGGGTGGTCTTAACCACTGTGTTTGGCCTTTATTTCGCTTCGCAGTACAGCCTCCGCCAGCAGGTCCAACTGATGGTCTGGGCCTTTGGTTTGATGATGATGGTCACCGTCCTGATGGCTATCCTGACCCCGGACCTGGGCTTGATGAACTCGGCCGAGGCAGCCTGGCGTGGGCCATATAGTAACAAAAATATGTTGGGCCGGGTGACCACCTTGAGCGCCATCACGACGTTGCTCGTGGCCCTAAGTTATCACCGGCGATTTTGGCTGCGCCCGCTTGGCTTGGGTCTCTTCGGTTTATCCGTTCTTGTTCTGCTGTTAACCACCTCAAAGACCACCTTGGTCGTGTTTTTAGCTTTGCTGGCTTGCCTGCCGGTGGTCGCTGCCTTGCGCTGGAACTTTAACCTGACGCTTGCCTTTAGCATTGTCGTCACTTTGGTGGCGACCATTGGCCTGCTCCTGGTGGTCGCTAACTTCAACACCATTCTTGATCTTCTCGGCAAGGATGCGACCCTAACCGGCCGGACGCCCTTGTGGGAAGCGCTGGTGGTCAAGATTTGGGCCAGTCCCTGGCTGGGATACGGCTACAGTGCCTTTTGGCTGGGCTGGTCCGGCCCCTCGGCCGACGTCTGGGCCTACATCGATTGGGCGCCTCGCCACGCTCACAATGGCTATCTGGACATCGCCGCCGAGTTGGGCCTGGTGGGTCTGACTCTATTTCTGCTGACATTCCTGATGGTTCTGTGGCGGGCCATCATCTGGTTGCGTTTGACCAAGACAGCGTACGGTTATTGGCCCTTGTTATACCTGATCTACCTGGCCCTGTATAACAGCACCGGGACCATGAATATTATCCGGGGTTCCAACACCATCTACTGGGTCATCTACGTTACTGTGGCTGTTTCCGTGGCGCACGAATATCGCCGGTGGCGCAGGCAAGGCCTAACGCAGCGACGGCAAAAGGCTGCGGTTCAGCTTTTGGAGAGGGAAGAGCGGCTGGGTCTGCCACGCTTAACTCAACGAGATCTGCCAAGCTGGCTGGTGTTAAGGGAGCAAAAGAATAATGCGAGGTAATCGCCCACTGAAAGTAGCTTTTATCCATGCCGTCTTTCCTGGCTTAACCACTACCTTCGTCAACCGGGAATTTGAGTTTCTTGACAGGCAAACTGATCTTGAAGTCTATCCCATCTCGATTAAACGCCCGGAAAAAGAGCTATTTAATGAAGAGTATAAGCACTATGCTCCAAAGACTATGTATCTACGACCTGACGCGTTTCTCGGTATTCTTATGTATAACCTTCTGGCCCTGTTCAGTAGACCGGTAAAGTACTTCAACACTATGCGGACGATCCTGCTTCATCCAGATAAATACTCAATCACCGACCTGGTAAAAGTGTGGTTTCACGTCTGCTGTGGCATTTACCTGAGTTACTACCTCAAACGTCAAAAAATTGAGGTGGTCCACGCCCATTTTGATACCGCCGTAACCATGGCCCTGGCTGCTCATCTATTTGGCCATATCCCCTTTTTTCTGACTCTGCACGCCAATGAAATGTACACCGGCGATGCTATTCTGGAAGTCAAAATGCAGCACGCGGCCAAGATCATTACCAACAATCGGTACAACCAGAAGCATATCAATTTGCTTACTCACTATAAATACCAGGACAAAATAAATGTAATCTACAACGGCCTTGATCTAGAGCAGTTTGAAGGCGCTTGGGCTAAAACCGAGCGAAGCAATCCTATGCGCTTGGTCTCGATTGGCAGTTTCAGAGGCTTTAAAGGGTATCCAACGGTGCTGACCGCCCTAAGTCAGCTTCGGCAGCAAGGTTTGGCTTTTTCTTACACCATCATCGGCGACGGCAACAAGGACGAGCGGGAAATGATCCAGCACCTCATAAAATCGTATGGATTAGAAGAGCACACGATCTTGCTGGGTCGCCAACCCTTTAGCCGGGTTCGCCAGGAATTGGAAGAGGCGGATCTAGAGATTATGGCCTCGGAGATTTTTGATCGAGGCTTTCGTGACGGCTTTCCTAACGTGGTCATTGAAGCCATGTTGCTCAAAAGACCCGTGGTCACGACTTACATCTCTGACATTCCCACCTTAATTAAGCATGGAGAAACCGGTTATCTTTTTCCGGAAAAAAGCGCCTCGGATTTGGCCGACATTTTGTGCCACTTATATCACCACTATCAGGAGACCCTCCCAGTTGTGGAGAGAGCTTACCAAGTCGCGGTCCAAACATTTAACGCCAAAATCAATTACAGCACTTTAGCCCAGGTATTACGGAGTTATCCCTAAGGAACTTTGCCAATGAGAAAACTATTGTTTGTATGTGGGTTTCCCAGCGGAGGGACTGACTTAACTAGAACCGTCCTCAACGCTCATCCCGACATTCACCTTAATGGCGAAATGCCGTTTCTTAAAAACATCCCTAAGCTGGGGTGCCATCAAGACACCTCGTTTACCCAACTCAGCGAAGTCAAGGCCTTTCAACATGGTTTGAAGAAATTGGATGCTTACCATGCCATCAAAAATATTGAGCATGATTTTAGTGAAGCGCTTAAGGCTCAGGGCCGGCTTAGTCTAGAGGACGTCTTATACAGTTGCTTCTCCCGTAATCAGTCCCCAATTTGGGGCAACAAAACGCCTCAGAATACCGAAAATATCGGGCGACTCGCGCAACTCTTTCCCCAGGCCTATTTCTTGATTGTCACCCGAGATGTTCGCGATGTGTGTCTGTCCTGGCAGAAAAAGTGGGGCAAAGATATGCTTGGCTGTGCCTCGAAATGGGCTAAGCGAATGGACCAGGGCTGGCAGGCTACTCAACGGCTACCCGCCAACCACTATCTCTATCTCCGTTTCGAAGATCTGCTGGCAGACACTGAAAGTTGTTGTCGCCAAGTTTGCCGCTGGCTAGAAATTCCCTTCGCCGCGGAAATGTTAGAACATCACAAGTATGTGACTGAAAAAACTGATGGAAAAATCAACTATGGCCAAGAAATTAAGAAAGAAAACGCCTATAAATGGAAAGATAAAATTTCTCCGAATGTGATAACGAGGATTGAAGAAATAGCCTTTGACACCTTGTGTCTGTTGGGCTACCGGGCCGAGTATGCTCAAGCCAAAAAGGCGCTTTCGGTCTGGGAAGGCTGGCAAAGTTACCGGAACGACGCTTTAGCGATGTTGACGGTTGGTAATCAAGCCAGTCGTCGAAACACCTTGAATACGAGACTCAAAACTCTTGTCTTTGAATTTAGGAAGAGGCAGTTGAGGTAAGCGATGAAAAGCGTGTTAATTGCTCATCAATCCACGGTCCCACACTATCGAGTGCCATTTTACAACACCCTCCAGCGACTCAAGCCGGACCGTTGGCGATTTCAAGTGGCCTTCGACTCCTCGGAAATTGAGAAGAAGCGGTTCTTTCAGGAGCCGCTAAACATCAACACCTTCGAGTTCCCGACGTTAGAAGCCAAAAGTGCCGTAGTTAAGCTTGCTAATAAGCGAGTAAGCTACCAGGCCTTTTTTTCCAAGATCACCCACTATGACTTAGTCATCGTTGAGCATGCCGTCAACAACTTGGTTTATCCGCTCAGCCAACTTTATCAAACTGTTGGTCTCACCAAGTTTGCCTATTGGGGGCTCGGGAAAGACAAAAAAGCTGAAAAGCCCTCTACCCATAAGATTGTCATTGAACGGCTCAAGACTTTTTTGGCTCGCAAAGCGGACGGTTACTTCGCCTATACCGAGGGCGTTAAAAACTATTTGGAAAATCAAGGTCTAGCCTCGCACAAAATATTCGTCTTAAACAACACCATCGACATCGAGGCCCAGCGCCGTATGTTTCATAAAGTCTATCCAGACCGAGAAGCGACCAGACGAGCGTTGGGTCTAGCAGGTAAGAAAGTTCTATTGTTTGTGGGACGATTTATAAAGAATAAGCGGATTGATTTCTTACTGGACGCCTTCTCCATGCTTCAAGAACGGGACCCTGATTTTCACCTTCTGCTCGTGGGAGCCGGGAGCGAGACTTATCTTAAGAGCAGGCCGAAAAATGTTTCGGTTTTAGGCGCCATTGCTGATCTGGAAGAATTAGGCCGCATCTATACCGTCAGTGATGTCTTTGCTTTCCCCGGTGCGGTCGGTCTGGCTCCGCTTCAAGCTTTCTGTTACGACCTGCCGGCCATAACGATCAACTCATCTACGCACGGCCCTGAAGTCGAATACCTTTCCCCGGCAAACTCTATCACCCTTCCGGCTTCAACTTCCCCCGCGGAATACGCGCAAGAAGTTGCCGGGTTTTTTGACCACCCTGATCGGCTCCACCATCTGAGAGCAGGGACCTGGCCTAGCATCCGGCATCTCACCATTGAGGCCATGGCTCATAATTTCATCAATGGCGTAGATTCTATTCTGTTGACCTAACAAGACCATCTCATCGAAAGGAGGATCGATGCCGACATTGACCTGGTACGTCAACCGGCTCAAAGCTATGTCGCCCGGCGAGGTAAACCATCGGCTCCAGTTGGCGGGGCGGAAACTGGCCTGGCGGCGACAAATCAAGCAGGCCGCCGCGCCGCCTCAGCCGGTGATAGAGTGGGCCAGACTTACCGCTCGCTCCCCGCTGCCTTTAGCCCTACCGGGCGACGCCCCGGAAGCCGTGGACTTGATCGCCGAGGCTCAGTCCTACCTCCGCCACGAATGGCACTTCTTTGACCTGGCCGGCCGCTCAGAGACACCGATCGACTGGCACGCCGATCCCACCTCCGGCATCGTCGCCCCGCGCCGGTTCGGTCTGGATCTCAATCATCGGGATGAGCGCCTGGTCGGGAATGTCAAGGTCATCTGGG
Organism: uncultured Chloroflexota bacterium; assembly: GCA_937864185.1. Lineage (GTDB taxonomy): Bacteria > Chloroflexota > Anaerolineae > 4572-78 > J111 > JAGRBY01. The sequence goes on along the minus strand of CALMIS010000327.1, from coordinate 7,113 downwards.
AGAAGAACCGGCACCACCATCTGAGCGTTTTGGCCGCGGCCTATGCCTTGACCCGGGATGAGCGGTTTGCGGCGGAAGTAGCCAACCAACTCCTCGATTGGGTCGAGCAAAACCCCTACTTGGTTGGCATTAATTGGACACACCCGTTGGAGCAGGGGATTCGCCTGATCGCCTGGGTTTGGTGCGAGCGCTGGTTGGCCGGTTCGGCCCACTATGAGCGCGCGTTTGGCCAGGCCAGTCCGCTCTGGCCGGCGATCTACCAGCACCAGCGCTTCATCGAGCAGACCTATTCTCAGGGCTCTTCGGCCAACAATCACCTGATCGGCGAGATGGCCGGCCTGTTTATCGCCGCCGTCGCCTGGCCGATCTTCGCAGACTCGGCGCGCTGGCAAGCCCTGGCCCGCCGGGTGCTGGAGCAGGAGATCGTCAAGCAGACGTTCCCGCAATCCAAGCTCAACTGGGAGCTGGCCTTTGGCTACCACCTCTTTGCCCTGGAGTTCTTTCTCCTGGCTTTGGTCGAGGCCGAGCGCGCGGCTGAACCGGCCCGCTTCTCCCAGACGTATCGGGCTTATGTCAGAGGCATGCTGGAAGTGATCCCTCTCCTGACCGACCGCGGTGGCCATCTGCCCCGCTACGGCGATAGCGACGAGGGCATGGCTCTCCAACTGCAAGCGTTGGGCCACCGGCGCGAGGCCTGGCTATATCACGCCGGTCGAGCTCTGCTCGGCGCTAAGGTGCCAATCCCGGCCCAAGGTCGTCTGGGGGCAGCGCTGCTTGGTCTGCCTACCATTTCTGAGCAAAGCTGGCAACCGCCCGCGGTCGAGTCGGTTGGTTTTGCGGATGCGGGTCTCTACCTGCTGGCTCAGCGCCGTCACAGTCCGCGCGAGGTCTTCGTCCTGGCCGATGCCGGCCCGCACGGCTACCTCTCGCTGGCGGCGCATGCTCACGCGGACGCCTTGTCGTTTACGCTCTCAGTTGGTGGCCGCCCGATCCTGATCGACCCCGGGACCTATGTCTACCACACCGATTGGGCCTGGCGCCAGTATTTCAGAGGCTCCAGGGCCCATAACACCCTCGTCGTCGACGGCCTGGACCAATCGCTTCAGGCCGGCCCCTTCCTATGGAGCCACAAAGCCGAGACCACGGTCCATCACTGGCAGGTTGATCAACACAGCGCCGACTTGCTGGCCTCTCACAATGGTTACCGGGCGCTCGGGGTCATTCACCGGCGGCGCTTAACCCTGACCGATGAAAAATTATTGGTCAGTGATGTGCTGGAAGGAACCGGCGTGCACCAAATCGCGCTTTACTTTCACTTCGCGCCGGAGTGCCAAATCGAATTTCTCTCGGCTTCGGAGCTGATGATCCAACACGCTGAAGTGCAAATCTCTCTCGCTTTGCCGCCCAGCCTCCAGGTCGAGCTTCACTACGGCAGTGAGGCGTTGGGTTGGTTTTCGCCCGGTTTTGGCCGGAAGACAAAAGCATACGCTCTCATGGCCCGGACTCAAGTTCAGCTCCCCACTGCCTTTGAGTCGATCATCAGCTTTAATTGTCCTGTTTGATGAGAAAATGTCTTGCTTATGAAGGCTTCTAGCCTGTAGTTACAAGTTTCTTAGCTGTTTTAGGAGGAAATTCGTGAAAGTTAGCATTTTTGGTTTAGGTTATGTTGGCTGCGTCTCCGCGGCCTGCTTTGCCAGAGATGGCCATGACGTCATCGGCGTCGATGTCAATCCCCAGAAAATTGAAATGATCCAAGCCGGCAAAAGCCCGATCATCGAACCCGGTCTAGCCGACCTGATCGAGCGCGGCGTCCAGACGGGCCGGCTGCAAGCTACGGACAATGTGATTGAAGCCATCGCCCGGACAGAAGTGGCCATGATCTGCGTCGGCACCCCTTCGATGGAGAACGGCGGCTTGGAACTGAAATATCTGGAGCGGGTCTGCGAAAGTATCGGTCAGGCCTTAGCTGGCAAGTCCGGCGAAACGGTCGTGGTCGTGCGCAGCACGGTGCTGCCGGGGACCGTCCAAGAGCGGTTGATTCCGATTTTGGAGATCCACGCCGGCAAACAGGTCGGCCGGGATTTTGGCTTCTGCGTCAACCCGGAGTTTCTACGGGAAGGCAGCGCTATCGCCGATTTTGATAACCCGCCTTACACCGTGATTGGCCAGTTCGATGCCCGGAGTGGCGATCAGGTGGCCCGGCTCTATGAGCAAATCGAGGCGCCGCTCTATCGAGTGGGATTGGGCGCGGCGGAGATGGTCAAGTATGCCAGCAATGCCTTTCACGCGCTCAAAGTCGTCTTCGCCAACGAGATTGGCAACATCTGCCAGACCTATGGCATCGATGGTCACGAGGTGATGGATGTCTTTGTCCAAGATACCAAGCTCAATCTGTCGCCTTACTACCTCAAACCCGGTTTTGCCTTTGGCGGCTCTTGTCTGGGGAAGGACGTGCGCGCCCTACTCTACGCCGCCCGCCAGCGAGACACGAACGTGCCGGTCCTGGAGTCGATTATCCCCAGCAATCACCTCCAAACCCAGAAAGCGATCGATATGCTGCTGCGGGAAGAGAAGCGCAAAGTGGGCGTCCTGGGCTTGAGCTTCAAATCGAACACCGATGATCTGCGGGAGAGCCCGGCGGTCGAGATGACCGAGCGGCTCATCGGCAAGGGGTTTGAGCTGCACATTTATGACCGGGAGGTCTCGCTCAGCCGGCTGCACGGCAGCAACCAGGCTTACCTCAATCACGTCATTCCCCACCTCAGCTCCTTAATGCACGACTCGCTGGCCGAGTTGGTGGCGGCCACGGAGGCGGTGGTTATCACCAAGCCTTTGAAAGAGGAAGAATATTCGGAACTGGTTGACTTGCTCCGGCCGGATCATACGGTCATTGATTTAGTCCGCCTAAATGGAAGAACGATCCCGAAATTTGAAGGAGTCTATCATGGCATCTGCTGGTAAAGTCTTGATCATCGTCCAAAACCTGCCGGTTCCGTTTGACCGGCGCGTCTGGCTCGAAGCGACCACCTTGCACCGGGCCGGCTATCAAATCTCGGTCATTAGCCCCGCCGGCAAAGAGGGTAACTACCCGACCGGCCATGAGGTACTTGAGGGCGTCCATATCTATCGCTACCCGGCCCCGCCAGAAGCGGAAAGCGTCTTCGGTTACGCCTTTGAATTTGCCTACTGCTGGCTGCTCACCGCTTTGCTCTCGGTTTGGATCTGGCTCACCCGCGGCTTCGATGTCATCCACGCCTGTAACCCGCCAGAAACTTATTTCTTGTTGGCCCGGTTCTACAAACCACTCGGTAAAAAGTTTCTCTTTGATCATCATGATCTCTCGCCGGAGATGTATCTGGCCAAAGGCGGCCAACCCGAGGGACTGCTTTACCGCGGCCTCCTCTGGTTAGAGCGTCAAACCTTTGAGACGGCCGACGTCGTGATCACCACCAACCGCTCTCACCAAACCATCGCCGAGACTCGCGGCGGGGTTGACAGCGAGCGGATCTTCATCGTCCGCAGTGGGCCGGATTTTGAGCGCCTCAAAGTGCTGCGGCCGGAACCTGACTTGAAGGCCGGCTTTCCCTTTTTGGCCTGTTACCTGGGCGAGATGTGCCCTCAAGACGGGGTCGACCGCTTGCTCTTCGCCATCAAGATCCTGGTCGAAGCGTTTGGCCGGCGCGATACCAAATTTGTGCTGATGGGCGGTGGCGCGGCTCTGGAGGATTTAAAGTTGCTCAAGACCGGTTTAGGCCTGGATGAGTTTGTCGAGTTTACCGGCCGGGTCTCTGATTACGATCTGTGCCGCTATCTCTCCACCGCCGATCTGTGCCTTGATCCTGATCCGTACAGCGACTGGGCCGACAAATCGACCATGAACAAGATCGTCGAGTATATGGCCTTCGGCAAACCGATCGTTGCTTTCGATCTGACCGAGCATCGCTACTCCGCTCAGAAGGCGGCGGTCTATGCCCCGGCCAATAACCTCAACGCTTTCGCCCACCTGGTGGCCGACCTGCTTGATGACCCGAGCCGGCGTCAGGAGATGGGCCGGTTTGGCCTCAACCGGGTCCACAAACAGCTAGCCTGGGATTATAGCATCCCGCCGCTGCTGGCGGCCTATCGACAGGTGATCACAGCCGGTCAGCCTCAACCTTTGGAAGCCCAAGGTACCGGGGCTGAATATTATTAGAGAAAGGAAAGTGAACTCGCAGAGCTATTCTGTGGTAAAAGCAACGGAGTAAAAAATGGCCAAGAACTTACGCTTAACGCTTATACTGTTGCTAGGAGACCTCCTGCTAACTATCTTCGCTCTCTGGGTGACGACACTTCTTCGGCCCGCGCTCGAGTGGGGCAAGGCCGTCGAGCATGCTGACCTACCACTTCCCGTTTATGCCCTCACTATCTGTATCTGGTTTACCGTCTTTATTCTCCACTCGACTTATCACCCGGCGCAGCTTTTCCGGCTGCGAGACGAAACCAGAAATGTGATCACGGCGGTTTGCCTCTCGATTCTGGTTTTTGCCGGCCTGCTCTACTTTAGCTATCGCGGTATCTCGCGTCTGCAAATCCTCCTCTTTGCCGCCTTAAACCTGCACTTTTTGCTCTCTTTCCGCTTAGGACTGCGGATTTTGTTCTGGAAGTTCAAGCACAGGCGGCGGGAAGCGATCCGGGTCATGATCATCGGCGCCACCGAGGCCGGTCGAGACTGCGCCCAACGGCTCAGAGAACTCGATTGGATGGGATTGGAGTTGGTCGGTTTCCTTGATAATAAAGCTTCTTCAGTTTTTGAAAGCTATCCGATTTTGGGCTCGTTCAACCAAACCCTGGCCGTCATCAAAGAGCATCATATTAACGAAGTTATCTTCGCCTTACCCATTCACGAACACCGAAAGCTGCTGCGAGTGCTCAACAGTATTCGGGATACGCACGTTAATATCCGGCTGGTGCCTGATCTGGTTGACCTGGTTTTTCTCCAATCGAAGTTTGAGAATTTTAGAGGCCTGCCACTCTTAACCTTGAAAGAACCGGTTCTTGATCCTTGGCAGCGGTTGGTGAAGCGATTGCTTGATGTGGTCGTGGCCGGATCGCTGCTGCTAGTGGCTACCCCGATTATGGTCCTCATCGGTTTTGCCATCAGACTCGACTCCAAAGGGCCTATTTTTTTCAAGCAAGATCGCGTCGGGGAAAATGGGCGCTTGTTCACCATTTTTAAATTCCGATCAATGGCAATGAATGCGGATCAACGCTTGAATTTCGTCCAAAAGGCCAAGCCTGGGCAAATCATTCACAAGGTTGAGAACGATCCCCGCGTCACCCGGGTCGGGCGGTGGTTGCGTCGCACCAGTCTGGATGAACTGCCGCAGTTGATCAATGTCATCAGAGGGGATATGAGTCTGGTCGGACCGCGGCCGGAAATGCCCTGGCTGGTTGATCATTACGAGGATTGGCAGCACAAACGCTTTGCCGTCCCCCAAGGCATCACCGGCTGGTGGCAGATTAACGGCCGGAGTGACAAGCCTATGCACCTCAACACCGAATACGATTTGAAATACATTCAAAACTATTCGTTGCTGCTGGATATAAAAATCTTGTGGGACACCATTGGCGTGGTGTTGCGCGGTAAAGGCGCTTACTAGCGGCGGAAGGAAAAAATGATGTCCAATCTCAAATTTCTACTGGCCCTCATCGTCACGCTCAGCTCCATTGTCGTTGGGGCTTATGCTCAAGAGAAGATGTCCGGCCCTATCCTGGAGAACAGCCCGGACCCCGATCCGATTAGCTCATCAACCCCGATTCCTTCGGCAACGCCGCTACCCCTTTTCACCGAGACACTAACCCCGCTGGCTACCGCCAGAGCCAGTCGGACGCCCTTCTCCTTTTCGGAGCCGACCGCTACCCCCACCCCGGTGACCGAGGGCCAGAGCTTGGTGTTGGCTCCTTCGGCTCGCGATGTTGGCTGGGTGGTGAGCGACGATGAGTCGATCTTGACTCCGCTCGATCCTCAGAACCACCTGGGCGACTCGTTTCTGTATGCCGGCACGCTGGCCGGCCAGACTTACCACGGGGCCATTCAGTTTGATGTCAGTTTCATCCCGCGCGGCACCAAGATTTATGCCGCTTCGCTTCAGTTGACCGGCTTGCGGGTCGATCAACTGAGCGAAACTCAAAAAGGAAACTGGCGCCTGTACCTGCTGGACGACACGATGGATTATCGCTGGCGTGATCACAACTTTGAGCAGATTCACGGCGCCCGGCCGGTGTCCGCTATCGGGCTGCCGCTGGACCGGGAGCAACTGGCTGAGGGGCAAGTCAATGTCTTCGAGTTTAGTGAGGAACAGCTCGCCAGCCTGGAAGACCATCTTCTTAAAGGCTCGGGGCGCGCTTCTTTGAGCCTGGATGGTCCACGCCGAGGGAAAATTTTTTTTGTGTGGGATCCGGTCTTCGGCCTGGGGGGCGGCGGCGCCCCGCCTCAACTTTTTCTCAGTCTGGGGCCACCGCCGGCAGAAACCCCGCCGCCTTACTACGTCATGATCACCAGTACACCCACTCCGGAGACGGTTTTGACCGCCGCCGCCATCTCGACGCAACTGACCGCGGAAGCGACCCGCCACGGCACCGCTACGCCTTTTCCGCCGAGTTGGGTTACGCCGGTCGTGGTCACCGCTACGCCGGTTCCGGCCAACCAGGCGACGGCTCAGCATCTTAACCAGGTCGCCACGGCAGTGGCGTTGACGACCGGGCAGCCGCCGAACATCGCCACCGCCACGGCCACCCCGCCCTTCGTGATCATCACCAGCACGCCGACGGCCGAAAATGTGGCTACGGCCGCGGCTCAGGCCCGGTATCTCGCTGCCGAGGCCCTGCGGGTTGGCACACCCACGCCCTTCCCCCCGCATTGGGTCACGCCCGTGGTCGTGATCAGTACTCCGACGCCGGCTAATCAAGCCACGGCCGATGCCTATGCTGCCATCGAGCTGGCCTTTGGCCCGCCCACGGCCACGCCGGGCAATCTCCAAACGGCCACCCCTACGCCGGTCTTGGTCGCCGCGGCGCTGTTGGCCTCTCCCACCACTACCGCCACCCCCTCACCCACCCCGCAGTCGATTCCGG